>JAEZHO010000187.1 GCA_023416545.1 Pseudomonadota bacterium | reverse complement strand
ACGGACGATCTCGACGCGGCGCATCTGGCCGCCCGACAGCGCCCTTACCTTGTCGTGAAGGCGGTCGCCCATTCCGACCTGCTGCAGCAGCTTGGCGATCCGCTCGCGCGCCTCCGTACGGCCGATGCCGTGCAGAGATGCATGATAGGCGAGGTTCTGGTGGACGCTGAGATCGAGATCCAGCGTACGGGCCTGGAACACGATCCCGAGTTCGCGAAGCGCGCGTCCGGGACGCCCTGCGACGTCGTGCCCGAAGATACGGATCGAGCCGTGCCGGGTCTCGTACAGATGGCAGATCAGCGAAAACAGCGTCGTCTTCCCGGCACCGTTGAGACCCAGCAGGACCGCGAAACGGCCCTGCGGCACCGTAAAGGACACGTCCGAAAGCACCTGTTTGCGCCCGTAGGCGTGGCTTACTTCGGATACGTCCAGGGCGGCAGGCGGGACCATGGCCTCATTTGCCTTCACGTGCTGCATGATCCCGCCTTCTTCAGCCGTTTCCTGCTACTTGATGGTGATCGTGCCCTGCATGCCCTTGTCGACGAGATCCGGCACCGACCAGGTATAGGTTCCCGGACGGACCGTGGTGAACTGCACCAGCATCGTGCCCTCAGCGTCGAATTCCAGCCAGGCGGGCGCGCCGTTCATGTGCACTTCGAGATCCTCGATGACGATCTGGTTCATCCAGACGTTGCGGAAGAGGTCCGTGTGGAACTTGTATTCCAGGCCCGCCGCCGAGGTGATCTTCCAGCGGTAGCCCTGCCCGGCGATCAGTTCGAAGTCCTTCTGGTTGACGGCGAAACTGTCCTCCGCCGAGCCGAGAATCAGTTCGGGCACGTCCTTGCTCGCCCGCGTCACCTGCTCCGTTGCCGCAGCGGCGGGGGCCGGCGCATCGTCATCGTCGTCATCGGCATCCTGCGGGAATGCCGGCGTCACGGACATGGCGATCGCCATGAATGCTGCGAGAGCTGGTCTGCTAAGATATTCCATTTCAGTCCTCCTCCTTGAGACGCAGAAACTATTGCGGCGATACGACCACTCCCCACGGCAGGGCGCCCACCGTCACCGACTGGACCGGCTCGTCCGTCGCGACATCGATGAAGGTGATGTCGTTCGAGATGCCGTTAGTGCTGATGATCGTCTTCTGGTCCGGCGTGAACGCAAGTTGCCAGACGCGCTGCCCGACGAGCACGTACTTCTCGACCTCGTAGGTCTCGGTGTCGACGACCGCGACACGATTTGCCGGGCCGAGCGCGACATAGGCCTTCTTGCCGTCCGCGGTAATCCGCACGCCGACCGGCTGAATTGCCTCTGAGCGCAGGCCCGGAATCTCGAAGGAGATCTTCTGCTTGATCTCGCGACTGTCGTTGTCGATCACCGAGACGGTGCCGCCGATCTCCGCACTCACCCAGACCTCCGAATTGTCCGGCTTGAACTCGGCAAACCGCGGACGGGAATCGACCAGCACATTGTGGGTGATCTCGTTCGAGGACGTGTCGATGAAATGCGCCATGTTGGTCGTCTCGGACGTGTTGACCATCGTCTTGCCGTCCGGGCTGATGCCCATTCCCTCCGGCTCCACGCCGACCGGGATTTCCGCCACCACGCTCTTGCCGTCGAGGTCGATGACGGTCACCAGGTTGTCGTCCTCGTTGGCGACATAAAGCGTCTTGCCGTCCGGCGAGAGTACGAAGAGTTCCGGGTCCGGCCCGGAAGGCAGCGAACCGACGATCTCGTTCGTCGCCGTATCGATGATCTCGATCGTGTCGTCGTCACTGGCGCACAGGTAGATGAACTTGCCGTCATGGGAGATGGTGATCCCACGGGGCCGCTGGCCGACATCGATCGTGCGGACCACCTCCATCGTGGTGGAATCCACCACGGTCACCGTATTGTCCTTCTCGTTCGAGACATAAACCATATAGGCCGACGCCGGTGTTGCCATGCAAACGCCGGCGGCAAGCGCACTTGATAAAAAGGTCAGTCTTCCAGGCATTCGGTTCTCCTCCTCACACGTTTTCAGTCCAGCACGCATTGGGTTTCCGGCTGATCGACACCGAGCGTATCCAGTTCGGACACCTGGTGCAGAAAGCCCTCCTGCGGCGAGGTCGAGACGACCGAACGAGCATCGCCGAGGAAGATCGGCTGGCGAAGCTGCCCGTTCCACGGACGGAAGGTCAGCTTCTGGCCCTTGAATGCCGCGATCGCAAAGTCATCGCTCCGCAGGAAATCGGCCGTCTTCCCGGGGTCGTCGGCCTGGATACGGGTTACCGCCTCCCCGACAACCCGCACGGCCGTCCACGCGGCCATGTCCTTCCACAGCATCCGCCGGCCGCTGGCCTTCACGAAGCGGTTCTGGATTTGGGTACCGCCCCACTGCTCGCTTGCCGGGTGCCATGCCGACGGGATGAGGCCGGCCGTGCCGGCGACGGGGCGAGGGGTCCAGGTCCGAAAGGGCACATAGGTGCCGAACACCTCGCTCTCATCGGCCACCAGAACGACGTCATGCTCGGGAAAATCCTGGGTGAAGACCGGCATCTGCCGCTGGATCTGGACTACGCCGGAATCCGTCCTGCGGGCCGTACCGGTGTCGGTAAACTCCTTCTCGAAGACGATCTCGCCGCCGAAGCGCGTTGCGGCGCGGCGAAGCGCCTCCGCGAAAAGCTTGTCCC
>JAEZHO010000078.1 GCA_023416545.1 Pseudomonadota bacterium | reverse complement strand
CGCGTCCGAAGGAGCGGTCGAAGCAGCCAGTGGCGGCGATGGAGCAGCACCGCCTCGGCCATGCCGGCAAGTCCGGGAGCCTCCGGATCGGGAGAGCGGGCCGCCCGCATCGTCACGGTCTCGATCTGGTCGTCGAGCGTATGGCCGGTGAGGATGGCTGTCGCCTCCCCCTCGTCGGCGGCTTCGCAGAGCAGCTTGTATCGCGCTTCCCGGGCGGCGGCGGCAATTCCGGTCGAGGGCTTTTCGCCGATCCACCTCTTGGTCGTGTGGGGAATGCCGAGCCCGCCGCAGATGCGGCCCACCACCTCCGCCTCCTCAGCCGATCCCGCCCTCAGCCCGTGATCCACGGTGACCGCAAGCAGCGAGACGCCGTCCTGGCGATGGCGCGCGAGGGAGAAAAGCAGGCCAAGCGAGTCACTGCCGCCGGAAACGGCGATCAGCAGCCTTGCGGGCCTTGCCAGTCGCGCCAGCAGGCTGCGGATGGCGGCGTCGGGAGAAATCGATGAGGGGAGCCCGGTCAGCACGGCCCGGTCAGCAGCGCAAGCGCTTCTGCTCGGACGAAACTTTCGCAATGACGGCGCGCGGTGCCTTGGGATAGCGCTTCGTCACTTCCCGCAACGTGGCGCAGGCGGTCTCGCTATTGTCGAGGGCTGCAAGCGACATGCCGAGCTTCAACAGCATTTCCGGCGCCTTCGCCGACTTGCCGTAGGTCTGGTGGGCGTTCAGGAAGGTCTGCGCGGACTCGTTGTACTTGCCCTGCGAATACTGCGCCTCGCCGAGCCAGAAGCTGGCATCGGCCGAGCGCGGGCCTTCGGGAAACTCCGAGAGATACTGGGTGAATTCCTTCTCCGCGAGCGCATAGTCGCCCGACAGGATGTGGTTGTAGGCGACCTGGTAGACATCGCTCTCGCTGCCGAGCGAGGCGGTCTGCTGGGGATCCTGCCCCTGCCCCTGCGCCTGGGGCAGGCCGGGGCCGGTATCAACGCCCGGAAGGCCCGCGGAATTGTCGGTATCGTTGCGGGTCACCGTCTTCGGATTGCCGCTCGGGTCGAATTCGATCGAGCCGAGCACCGTCTCCCCGGGGGCCGCTCCCTGCGGCTGGGTTTCAGGCGAGGCCTGAGGCGGCGTGTCGATGATGCGCGCGACATCGTCCGCCGGCGGCGCGGGAACCGCAGTCGTCCCCTGCCCCGAAGCGGCGACGGCCGGTTTCCCGGCCGCTCCGTTTTCGCTCTTCTCCAGTTCCTGGAAGCGGAACTCGTTATCTTCCTGCGTCTTTCGCATCTGCTCCTGCATCTGCAGAAGCTGGAAGCTCATTTCCTCGATCCGGCCGTTCAGCTGGCGGATCTGCTCCTCCAGCTGCTGGACGCGGATGGACGCATCACCGCTCTGGGCAAGAACCATCGGTGGTGCGGAGGGGCTCGGCTGCTGCGGGGCCTGTCTGCCCCCCGGCAGAAGTTCGGGCAACGAGAACGCCCCGGCCGGGCCGCCCGCCGCCATCAGCCCCAGCATTGCTGCCAAGACAAGTTTCTTCATATTGTCCGTCCTGCTTTGATCTGCGCCGGTTTGGCGCGATTGGAGATTTTGTCAATCCGCGCCAAAATGCAACTGAACTCTCCATGTAAATTGGAGCGAAGTTCGGCCAAACTATGAAAAAGCGAAAAGGCGGCCACCCGGACCGCCTTCCCGAAATCGTTTGGACGCGGGGAGGATTACATCCCGGCTCCGCCGAGCACGGTGACCGCGCGGCGGTTCTGCGACCAGCAGGAAATGTCGTCGCAGACGGCGACCGGCTTTTCCTTGCCGTAGGAGATCGTCCTCATGCGGTTGGCCGGAACGCCGCGCGAAGCGAGGTATTCCTTGGTGGCGGCCGCACGGCGGGCGCCGAGCGCGAGGTTGTATTCCCGCGTGCCGCGTTCGTCGGCATGGCCCTCGACCGTGATCGCGTAGTTCGGATAGCGCTGCAGCCACTGCGCCTGACGGTCGAGCGTCTGCTGGGCATCGGCGCGGATCGACGTGGAATCGGTGTCGAAGAAGATGCGGTCGCCGACATTGACCGTGAAGTCCTGGCTGGAGCCGGGCGTTGCCGCGCCGGCGGCGCCGCCGAGCCCGAGATCGCCGGCATTGTTCGGCAGGTTCTTCTTGTTGGCGCAGCCCGCCAGTGCAAGTGCGAGCGTCAGGGCGATGACGGCCGGGTTGCGAGCGATTGTCTGCATTCGGCTGACTGCCGGAATATCGGTGCGGCCCATTGCCGGTCTCTCCTTAGATCAATGTAACAGAGTTGCCAGACTCTAACCGAGATCGGTTAATCATCTTCAAATTCGTATGGTTAACAGGCCGATTCGGTGTCCCTTGACGTGCTCCTTTTTCAGGAGAATGGGGCGGCAAAGAGGCGGGAACCCGCCTCCTGTCCGCATTTTGCCATTATTCGAGGAGCGGCGACCAGGCCGGGTCCGAGGCGTAGGCCGGCGTCTTGATCTGCTGTTCGTTGTAGCCCGTCAGGTCGATCGAGTAGAGCTGCGGCCCCCCTGCCCCGGCATTCTGCCGGAAGAACATCAGAACGCGGCCGTTCGGTGCCCAGGTCGGGCCCTCATTGTGGAAGCCCGTCGTCAGGATGCGCTCGCCCGACCCGTCCGGCTTCATGACACCGATCGAGAACTTGCCGCCCGACTGCTTGGTGAAGGCGATCAGGTCCCCGCGCGGCGACCAGACCGGGGTGGAATAGGACCCGTCACCGAAGGAAATGCGCGTCTGCCCGGACCCGTCGGCACCCATCACGTAGAGCTGCTGGCGCCCGCCGCGGTCGCTTTCGAAGACGATGCGGCTGCCGTCAGGAGAATAGGACGGAGAGGTATCGATCGCCGCGGTGTTGGTGAGGCGCGTCGTCGTGCGCGACCGCAGGTCCATCGTGTAGATGTTGGAATTGCCCTCCTGCTGGAGGCTCATGATCACCTTCTGGCCGTCCGGCGAGAAGCGCGGCGCAAACGTCATGCCGGGGAAGTTGCCGACGACTTCGCGCTGCCCCGTCTCCAGCTGCAGCAGGTAGACGCGCGGCTGGTCGCCCTCGAAGGACATGTAGGTGACTTCCTGGCGGTTCGGCGAGAACCGCGGCGTCAGCACGATGTCCTTGCCGTTGGTCAACTGGCGGACATTGAAGCCGTCCTGGTCCATGATCGCCAGCTGCCGCTGGCGGGCGTTCTTCGGGCCACTTTCGGAAACGAACACGACGCGCGTGTCGAAATAGCCCTTCTCGCCGGTGACGCGCTCGTAGATGGCGTCGGCGATGATATGGGCGACGCGCCGCCAGTTTTCCGGCTGGGTGAAGAACTGCTGGCCGGTCATCTGCTGGCCGGCGAACGTGTCCCACAGGCGGAATTCGGCGCGCAGCCGTCCGTCGGCCTCGCGCGTGACGCGACCGGTCACCAGCGCCTGCGCATTGATGACCTTCCAGTCCTCGAAGCGCGGCGGCTGGTCGGGATTGGAGATCTTCTCGATGAAGGCGGCCTTGTTGACCGGCGCGAACAGGCCGGATCGCTGCAGGTCGGCGGCGATCACCTGGCTGATCTGTGCGCCCAGTTCATTGCCCGACTGGAAATCGGTGATCGCGATCGGCAACGGCTCGACATTGCCCTTGTTGATGTTGATCTCCACCAGCGCGTGGGCCGGGGCGAAGGACATCGCCATGCCGGCAAACGCGATCATCAGGCGGATGAAAGAACGTTTCATCATAATGTTCAGCCTTTCAGCTTTTACAGCATTTCGCTGGGGTCGAAGTTCACGACAACCTCGCCCCAGGCATCGTATTTCTCGACGGGAAGGTTCTTGAAGGGTGCCGAGCGCATGACGGCGCGCAGCGCGCTGCCCTCGAGAGTGCGCCGCGCGGTGTCGGAGCCCCCGCTTGCCGATACTTCGGGACGACCGATGATCTGGCCGCTTTCATCGAGGTTCATCTTGACGGTGATGATGACGCCCTCGGCACCCTCGATACCGGCGATGATTGACCAGTTGTTCTGGATCTGGCCCCGCAGCGCATCCATTTCGCTCTGGCTCAGAGTCGATCCGCTGGTGGTCTTCTTGCCGCCGAGCGCCGCGGTCTCGGTCGAGCGCTTCGCGCCTCCGCCGGCCGCCTCCTGCTTGTTGAGGAGGGCGGCGATCTCGTCGGCATTGAAGTCGCTTTCCTTCGAGGAGGTCGACTTGGCGGTCTCCTGCTTCTTGTCGGCAACCTTCTTGTCGGTCGGCTTCTCCGCCGCCTTGGGCGTTTCAGGCTTCTTTTCGGCCGGCTTTTCGGCGGGCTTTGCCTGTTCCTTCGGCGGCTCGGGCTTCGGCCGCGCGGCCGGCACCGGGACGGCGTCCGGCAGAGGCACTTCCTCGGCGGCCGCCTCTTCGGGAACCGGCTCCGGAGTGGGCTCCGGCTTCGGCTCGGGCGCGATCTCGGGCTTCGTCTCCGGAAGTGCCGCAACCTCGGTGGGCTTCGGCGCCGTTTCCTCCGGCACAATGTCCCTTACCTGGTTCGTCTCCGTGGTCGGATTGGGTAGCGGCTTGTCGGTCTTCTCCGGAGCGGCGGCGACCTCCGTCTCGACCGGACGCTTCGCCGGCGTCGGCGGCGATTTCAGGTCGATGTCGTTGTCGCCGGCATTTTCGGCGTTCTCGACAATGTTCGGCTTGGTCGTCGGGACCGGCGCGGCCTTCTCGGCCATCGGAGCCTTCTTGTCGCCCTGCTGGATCTGGGTGATCGATTCCACCGGAATGATGTCGACCGGCAGCGCCTCGACGTCGGCCACGTCGAAAGAGGCCGGAGAGCCCAGGGAAATGAGCGCCCAGCCAAGCACCACGGAGTGCACTACCAGAGATGTCCCGAGACTTCCCTTCATGGCGAACTGATCACTGCTCCTGTTCCTGCAGCGTTACGAGACCGATATTCTTGAAGCCGGCCGCGGAGATGCGCGCCATGACCTTCATCACGACGCCATAGGCGGCGGCGGTATCGCCGCGCACGTAGATGCGCTCGTTGTAGCCGGTGGTGGCGATCGCCTCGAGCTTCGCCACGACCTCGTCGAGCGCGATGGCGGTTTCCTGCAGGTAGATCTCTCCGGCCGGATTGACCGATACGGTGATCGGCTGCGTATCCGCGTTCATCGCCTTCGCCTGCGTTTCCGGCAGGTCGATCGGCACGCCGACGGTCATCATCGGGGCTGCCACCATGAAGATGATCAGCAGCACCAGCATGACGTCGACGAGCGGCGTGACGTTGATCTCGCTGACCAGGCCGTTCTTTCGCCCGCCGCGCCGTCTGCGCCCGCCGCTGCCGCCCTTGGCTCCAACCGACATACCCATGGACGTGTCTCCTCTGGCCGCTTACTGCGCAGCCGCGCGCGGCTGCAGCTTCTCGTCGATCTGACGGGACAGGATGGCCGAGAACTCGTCGGCAAAACCTTCCATGCGACCGGTGAGCTTGCCTGCCTCGGCGGAGAACTTGTTGTAGGCGATGACGGCGGGAATGGCCGCGACAAGGCCGATCGCGGTCGCGAGCAGCGCTTCGGCGATACCCGGCGCCACGACGGCGAGATTGGTCGACTTGGAGCCGGCGATCGCCTGGAACGAGGTCATGATGCCGATGACCGTGCCGAAGAGACCGATGAACGGTGCTGCCGATCCGATCGTCGCCAGCGAGCCGAGGCGCGACTCGTAGGTCTCGCTCTCGCGCGCCATGGTCACGTCCATCGCCCGGTCGATACGCATCTGAAGGCCGATCGGCGAGCGGGCGCCGCGTTCGAAGCTCTTCTTCCACTCGCGCATGGCAGCGACGAAAATGGCGGCGAGGCCGACATTCTGCCGTTCGGCCAGCGTCCGGTAGAGCTCTTCCAGCGACTGGCCGGACCAGAACACCTGTTCGAACTGGTCGAACTGGCGCTTCGCCTTGCCGTAGCTGACATATTTGTCGATGACGATCGCCCAGGTCCAGACCGAGGCCCCGAGCAGTCCGATCATGACCAGCTTGACGACCAAGCCGGCCTGCATGAACAGCGCCCAGAGACTGACGTCGTGGGCCGCTGCCGCCAAACCTACCTCTTCCATCTATCCAATATCCCCGAATCCAAACGCCCGGCACGGGACCGGGCGGGTTCAAAAGCGCTCTCGCGAAAATTCATGGTCGCCGTTGCGCTCTATCCCAAGGTGCCCTGAGCTTTCAGCATGGCTTCTCGCCTTCAAATTTGGTCAAAGGAAGGCGTGCGCTGCACGAATTCCTCGCCTGCGAGTAAGCACCCATTAGGGTTAAGGTTAGGTTACCGGACGGCCCTGATGTCTACTTTGCGGACTTCAGGAACTTCTCCGCCACGCTTTCCGGCAGCCGCCGCGGACGGCCGTGGCGGTTGATGACGGCGATCACCACCCGCGCCGCGATCAGCAGCGTGTCGCCCCGGCGGATCTCCTGGGTGAGCACCATCTTGGCGCCGCCTGCCTTCTCCGTCGCGGTCAGGATGGTCAGCACGTCGTCCATCTTCGCCGACAGCTTGAAGTCGATCTCCATCCGGTGGACGACGAAGACCAGCCCTTCCTCGTCGGCGGCAAGAAGATCGCTCTGCTGGCAGCCGAGGCAGCGCAGGTAGTCCGTCCGTCCCCGCTCCAGGAAATGCAGGTAGCGGGCATGGTAGACGAGCCCCGAGAAATCCGTGTCTTCGTAATAGACCCGCTGGACCAGCCGGTGCCCCGTCTCGGTGAGCTGGCCGGAAAGAAGAAAGCTCTCGTCTGTCATATTCGTGCCCCAGTGGCCCTTCGTGATGTCCCGATGATCGCTGATCGGGAGGCATAGTGTTCGTGTCACAAATCCGCCCTATCTGAAACCGGGACCGACAACCAGTGGAGTCGTTTCATGAAGATTGCAGTTCTCGGCGGCGACGGGTTCGTCGGCTGGCCGACCTCCCTCCACCTCTCCGAGGCCGGCCACGAGATCCACATCCTCGACAACCTGTCGCGCCGATGGATCGACACGGAACTCGGCGTCCAGTCGCTGACGCCGATGGATTCCATCCAGGAGCG
>JAEZHO010000021.1 GCA_023416545.1 Pseudomonadota bacterium | reverse complement strand
TCGTGACTGCGGGTTCCCTCCCGGCGCTGAAGCGCCACGTGCGCCTGCAATATGATCCGGTTCGACAGGCCTGGGCCCTCCTGTCTCCCGAAAAGGTCTTCTGGCCCGACGAGATCAGCCTCGACATCCTGAGGCTCTGCGACGGCAGACGCTCGGTTACGCAGATCCTGGCGAACCTTGCCTCCGCCTACGACGCCCCTCCGGACGAAATCGCGGCGGACGTCGAGGGCTTTCTCCAGGAATGGTCGGACCGATCCTTGGTGACGATATGACCCATGACCTGCTTCCCCCGATCGGAATGCTGGCCGAGTTGACGCATCGGTGCCCCCTGCAATGCGCCTATTGCTCCAACCCCGTGGAACTTCTGAAGGCAAACCGGGAAATGCCGACCGAAGCCTGGTTCGCACTCTTCGACGAGGCGGCGGATCTCGGGGTTCTGCAGATCCATCTATCGGGAGGCGAACCGACCCTGCGGCCGGATCTGGAAATCCTCGTGGAGCGCCTGGCCCGTCGGGGGATCTACACCAATCTCATCACCGCGGGGATCGGCATTCCCGAGGGACGCATGGAGGCCCTGGCCGGGGCAGGGCTGGACCACGTGCAGATCAGCTTCCAGGGCGCGGTCGCGCCGACGACGGAGAAGATCGGCAATCATCGCGGTGCCCACGAAAGGAAGATCGAGACGGCCATTCGCGTGCGGGCAGCCGGCCTGCCGCTGACGATCAACGCTCCCATCCACCGGCACAATATCCATGAAGTGCCCGAGTTCATCGACCTGGCGCTGGCTCTCGACGCCGAGCGCCTGGAGATCGCCAACGTGCAATATGCCGGCTGGGCCCTGCTCAACCGCAACGCCCTGATGCCGGATCGGGTCGCGGTCGAGCGTCAGGTCGAGATCGTGCGGAGGGCGCAGGAGGACCTGTTCGGCATCCTGACCGTCGACTTCGTCACGCCCGACTACTTTGCCATGTATCCGAAGCCCTGCATGGGCGGATGGGCGCGTGACGCCTTCATGGTGGCGCCGGATGGCAGGGTCCTTCCCTGCCACGCCGCCGGCACGATCCCCGGCCTCGTCTTCGATCGCTTCGGGGACAGGAACCTCGCCGATATCTGGCACCATTCGGCGGCGTTCAACGCCTTTCGTGGCACCGACTGGATGAGCGAGCCCTGCCGCAGTTGCGACAGGCAGGAGATCGACTGGGGCGGTTGCCGCTGCCAGGCGATGGCGATTGCCGGCAGCGCGGCGGAGACCGACCCGGCTTGCGTCAAGTCGCCGCTGCATGCGCGGATGGCCATGCTCGTCGACGAGGCCATGTCGACCGATCGGGACGACTTCCGGTACCGGCGCATCGGCTTCGGCAATCCCGAACCGAACTCGCCCCAGTAGGCAGGATACAGCTGGAGAAAGCGTTCGGCCAAGGCGACCTTTTGCGCCGCCTTCCGGGTCTCACACGGTAAGATGCCGCCGCGCTTCGGGAGTGTCGAGCGTCTCCGCCGCTCCCTCGTGCACGATCTCGCCGCGATCCATGATGTAGACATGATCGGCGAGTTCGCGGCAGAAATCGAGATATTGCTCGACCAGCAGGATGGCCATGCCGCTCGTGTCCCTCAGGTAGCGGATCGCCCTGCCGATATCCTTGATGATCGACGGCTGGATGCCTTCGGTCGGCTCGTCCAGCACCAGGATTTTCGGCCGCATCACCATCGCACGGCCGATCGCCAGCTGTTGCTGCTGTCCGCCGGAAAGGTCTCCGCCGCGTCGCGACAGCATCGTGCCGAGCACCGGAAAGAGGCTGAAGATGTC
This sequence comes from Pseudomonadota bacterium, assembly GCA_023416545.1. Lineage (GTDB taxonomy): Bacteria > Pseudomonadota > Alphaproteobacteria > Rhizobiales > Rhizobiaceae > Neorhizobium. The sequence continues at coordinate 1,549 of JAEZHO010000021.1, read as the reverse complement.
GTCCGGGATACGGCGGTCCTTTCGATCGAGCGGCGCGTAGCCGGTCTCCAGGTTCTCCTCCACGGTCAGCAGCGGAAATATCTCCCTGCCCTGCGGCACGTAGCCGACGCCCCTCCTGGCTCGCGCGTAGGGTGCCAACCCGTTCAACGGCGCGTCGTTGAAGCGGATCGTGCCGGCGCTGACCGGATGCAGGCCGGTGACTGCACGCAGGAGCGAACTCTTACCGACGCCGTTGCGACCGAGCACGCAGGTGATCTTGCCCATCTCGGCGGTCAGCGAGACGCCTCGCAGGGCCTGGGCCGCACCATAGTGGAGGTTGATGTTTTCGACTGCAAGCATGGACGCTCTTTCCCTTTCGGCTGCGCCTCAGCGCCCGAGATAGTTCTCGATGACCTTCGGGTCGCTCGAGACGAAATCGATCGACCCTTCGGCCAGCACCGAGCCTTCGGCCAGGCAGGTCACCTTCACGCCGAGGTCGCGGATGAAGCCCATGTCGTGCTCGACCACGACGACGGAGCGCGTCCTGGCGATCTCCCGGAGCAGGATGGCCGTCTCGGCCGTCTCCGCGTCGGTCATGCCCGCGACCGGTTCGTCGACGAGCAGAAGCTTCGGCTCCTGTGCGAGCAGCATGCCTATCTCCAGCCACTGCTTCTGCCCGTGCGACAGGTTGGCTGCGAACTCGTCCTTGCGGTGGGTTAGCCGTATCGTGGAGAGGATTTCCGATATCCGCTCCCGATCCTCCGGCGTCAGCCGGTAGAACAGGGTGGCGAAGACGCCGCGGGAACGATTGAGCGCAAGCTCCAGGTTGTCCCACACGGTGTGGCTTTCGAAGACCGTCGGCTTCTGGAACTTCCGGCCGATGCCGAGCTGGGCGATATCCGCCTCGTCCTGCTTGGTCAGGTCGATCGTATCCTCGAAGAGCACGGTGCCCGTATCGGGCCGGGTCTTGCCGGTGATGATGTCCATCATCGTCGTCTTGCCTGCGCCGTTCGGGCCGATGATGGCCCTGAGCTCTCCCGGCTCCACCACGAAGGAAAGGGCATTCAGCGCCTTGAAGCCGTCGAACGAGACGGAGACATTGTCGAGATAGAGAAGGCTTTTCGCGCGGGTTTCGGAAACGATGGTCATCGGGTCACTCCGCTGCCTGCGGCAGGATGTCGGCATCCCTGCCCTTTTCTGCATCCGCCGCCGCCTTCATGGCCCTGCGCCCGTTCCACCCGTGCTGGATCGTCCCGACGATCCCCTTGGGCAGGAAGAGCGTGACCGCGATGAACAGCCCGCCCAGCGCATAAAGCCAGAACTCGGGGAATGCGCCGGTGAAGAAGCTCTTCCCGGCATTGACGAGGACTGCACCGATGATCGGACCGATCAGCGTGCCGCGACCGCCCACCGCCGTCCAGACCACCACCTCGATGGAGTTTGCCGGGGCGAACTCGCCCGGGTTGATGATGCCGACCTGCGGCACGAACAGCGCACCGGCAATGCCCGCCATCATCGCAGAGACGACGAAGGTGAAGAGCTTGATGTTTTCAACCCGGAAGCCGAGGAA
>JAEZHO010000443.1 GCA_023416545.1 Pseudomonadota bacterium | reverse complement strand
AGCATCAGCAAGCGCACTGCTTCGCTCGATATATGAAGGAGTATTTGAAATGACCAAGTCCGCATTGACCGTTATTGCCGCCCTCGTCGGGTCTGCCGCCTTCGGCAGCGCAGCCCTCGCTTCCGGCAACTATTATCCCGGCGTTTCCTCTGAAGCTCCGGCAGCGGTGGATACGTTCCAGACCAGCAGCATCGTCCGGCAGTCCGCCGTTTCGAAGGACGCTTCGACGGTTGAGCTTGCCAGCCAGAGCGTCGACACCGGCGACTACTACCAGGGCGCAAACCGTCCGCAGTAACAACCGCAGCTCATTCAAGACCCCCGATCGTCGAGCCAGGTCGCAAACTTGAGGCACGAGGACCTGACCAGCAAAGGAACGCTACAATGACCAAGTCCCTTACCACCACGATTGCCGCAGCTCTCATCGCTTCGGCCACCTTCGGTACCGCAGCGCTTGCCGCCGGCGACTATTACGAAGGCGCCTCCAAGAACGCGGAAGCATCGCGCCTCGACCGCGCCCATACCGGCAGCATCCATGACCGTGCCGGCACCGTTCACCAGGATGTCCTCCAGACGCCTGACAACGGTGACTATTACACCGGCGCAAACCGTCCGCAGTAATCGCGACGGTTCATTTTCAAGACACCGGCTGGTCGTGCCTCAGGTCGCAATTTCCGAGGACGACAGCCCTATCCGAGAAGGAAGACATATCATGACCAAGTCGTTCACGACCCTTGCCGCAGCCCTCGTAGCCACCGTCACCTTTGGTGGCGCAGCACTCGCCGCAGGCGACTATTACGAAGGCGCCTCAAAGACCCCCGTCCACAGCCGCGTCGACCGCGTGCAGACGGGCAGCATCAACAACAACAACGCCGATTTCGTCCGCCAGGACGTCCGGCAGACACCCGACCACGGCGACTACTACGAGGGCGCAAACCGCCCGCAGTAACCGCCTCAGCCAGGACGGTTCACCGCGCTTGATCCACCGCCAACGGTGAACCGCCTCGCAAGAAAGGATACCGACAATGCGTAAGATACTCATGACCTTGATCGCCGTCGCGGCGGTCGGTTCGGCAGGCGCTGCAATGGCAGACGAAGGCCGCTATTCTGACGTTACCGTCCGCGAAGGTGCCGTGTCCATCGACCGCTCCACAACGGGCAGCATCGAAAACCGCGGCGACATGAGGTTCAAGACCTCCCGAGACAACCGGCTGCCGTTCGATGACCAGGGAAATTTCCGCCCGAGCTTCGACGTCCGCAACTAGGCTCCCCTGCCCCTAAAACAGAAGACCAGCCGCTCGCGCGGCTGGTCTTTGCAGTTCATTCAAGACACCGGCTGGACGGCGGGTCGCAATCGCCCTCCACCTGACACGATGCACAAGCCCTCGGCCCCTCCATCGCTTCTTGCATGATAGACGAAGCGGAAAGACGAATCAATGAAGAGCGGAGGCAACGATCACATCCGCTTGATGCTCTTCTGTGTCTTTTGTGAATACCGGCCCTGACCTTTTTCGGAACGATGTCCCGCCTTTCGGGTTTCTGTCCTGCAAGCCGCGCCGTAAGGCAAAGCTTTCAGGACTACCAAAAGACTTCCAAGACTGAAAAAAGAAAGGACAGGACATGAAAACCTCCCTTACCTCCGGCTTTGTTGCCGCAGTCATCGCTTCTACTGCTTTTGCCGGGGCTGCATTTGCCCAGTCGGCACAGTACGAGCCCTACGCAGAATCCCCGCCGAGCCTTGACGACAGCCGCGTCGACACCATGTCGACCGGCAGCATTCACGGCGACAACTGGCGTGTTCGTGCCCATAACATGGCCGACACCAAGGTCGACGGCAGCCAGGATACCGGCGACTACTACGACGGCGCCCTGCGTCCGACCGACTGATCGGTTCATTCAAGCCACCGTTTTCCGCCCGGTCGCAAAGTTCGGAGCGGAGATTGAAAAAGCCGGGCCTCCCCGGCTTTTTCTTCGTCCGGCGGGTCGACCGCATCCTTCTCTCGACGCTGAACCCAGGATGAACCGCCGCATCAGACGGGGTTCAGCCGGCGTCCATATCCTTTGCCCCACACGCTCCGGGGGAAGATATGTCCGTCCTTGTTCGCCGCTTCATCATCGTCACGCTCATCTGCGTGAACTTCGCGATCCTCTTCGGCGCGCTGGCGACGACCGGTGACATGCGCACCAAGCGCTCCTCGCTCGGCTTTCCCGGCATGTGCGCCGGACCGTCCGCCTTCTGCGGAGCCGTGCTATGAGGGCGGGCCGCGCTCCCAGATCCACGCGGTCCGTGCGGCTGGTCCCAACCCTCTTGCGGATGACGCTTGCCGCCCTGCTGCTGGTCGGGCCGCTGGCCGCCGTCACCATTCCGTCGAAGGTCGGCGGTCTCCTGCCGAAGCAGGGCGCGGGCTTTGTTCTGTTCGTCAGCCTCCAGCGCCAGTCGATGACTTGACGCCGTCCTGCAGAATGACGTCTTTTGCTTGTCAATGACATCATCCTATAATGGCCCATGAGCAAGCGAACCTTTTCAGTCTCCCCTCTCCCCTTCATCAGCCCGAGCCCATACGAGCCGCGCGTCTTCGATGACGCCGCCGAAGCGGTCGACGTCCTGACCGAACTCTACGAGCGCAATACCGGGTTCCTGATCGACGCCTTCGGGGCGTTGTCGAACGGCAGTCCGGTCACCGGCCGGTACCGAGCCTGCTATCCCCAGGTCAGCATCGAGACGACATCCTTCGGCCATGCGGACTCGCGGCTTTCCTACGGCCACGTCACCTCGCCCGGCATCTACACGACGACGATCACCCGTCCGAAGCTCTTCCGCCACTACCTGAAGGAACAGCTCGAACTGCTGATGCGCAATCACAACGTGCCGGTGAAGGTCTCCGAATCGTCGACGCCGATCCCGCTGCACTTCGCCTTCGGCGAGGGCGCCCACGTGGAGGCATCGGCGACCGCAGGGCTTGCCGACGTCTACCTGCGCGATCTCTTCGACACGCCGGACCTCAACAATACCGACGACCTGATCGCCAACGGCGAATACGACCAGGTGGCGGGCGAGCCGGCTCCGCTTGCGCCCTTCACGGCGCAACGCATCGACTACTCGCTGGCGCGCCTCAGCCATTATACGGCCACCAGCGCCGATCACTTCCAGAACTTCGTGCTGTTCACCAACTACCAGTTCTACATCGACGAATTCGCCGCCTGGGCGCGCGAGATGATGGCCAATGGCGGCGAGGGCTACGAGGCCTTCGTCGAGCCCGGCAATGTCGTGACCCTCGCCGGCGAGCCGCGCGAGGAGACCGCCGTCGTCGGACGCCTGCCCCAGATGCCGGCCTATCACCTGAAGAAGAAGGGCCATGCCGGGATCACGCTCGTCAACATCGGCGTCGGCCCATCCAACGCCAAGACCATTACCGACCACATCGCGGTCCTTCGTCCGCATGCCTGGCTGATGGTCGGCCACTGCGCCGGCCTGCGCAACAGCCAGCGGCTGGGCGACTACGTGCTCGCCCATGCCTATGTCCGCGAGGACCACGTACTCGACGACGACCTGCCCGTCTGGGTCCCGATCCCCGCACTTGCCGAGGTCCAGCAGGCGCTCGAGGATGCGGTCGAGGAGGTGACGGGCTACGAGGGCTTCGAACTGAAGCGCATCATGCGGACCGGCACGGTGGCGACCATCGACAACCGCAACTGGGAACTGCGCGACCAGCGCGGGCCGGTGAAGCGGCTGTCGCAGTCGCGGGCGATTGCGCTCGACATGGAATCGGCGACGATCGCCGCCAACGGCTTCCGCTTCCGCGTGCCCTACGGGACGCTGCTCTGCGTTTCGGACAAGCCGCTGCACGGCGAACTGAAACTGCCGGGGATGGCGACGGCCTTCTACCGCACGCAGGTCAGCCAGCACCTGCAGATCGGCATCCGCGCCGTGCAGAAGCTCGCCGCCATGCCGGTGGAACGGCTGCATTCCCGCAAGCTCCGGAGCTTCTACGAGACCGCCTTCCAGTAAGGCGGCTCGCCGCTACGGCCGCCGCCCGGTCTCGCGGGCGGGACGCCGGCTCCTACTCGCTGGCCCCTATTCGCTGACCGTATCCCGCAGGTGGTCGAGCGCCTTGCGCAGCGTATCGACCACCTCGTCGACCTCCGCGCGGCTGATGGTGAAGGCCGGCGAGGCCAGCATGCGGTCGCCGGTGGCGCGCATGATCAGTCCGTTCTCGAGGCAGTGGTTGCGCACCAGCGTGCCGATGTCGTCGGGCTTGGCAAAGCGCCGGCGGGTCGCCTTGTCGGCGGCGAGCTGCAGGCCGCCCATCAGGCCGACGCTTTCCGCCTCGCCGACCACTTCATGGTCCGCGAGGCTCTTCCATGCGGCGGAGAAATAGGGGCCGATGTCGTCGCGGATGCGCTCGACCAGGCCCTCGTCCTCGATGATGCGCAGGTTTTCCAGTGCGGCGGCGGCACAGACGGGATGCCCCGAATAGGTGAAGCCGTGGTAGAAATCGCCGATTTCCTCGGTCAGCACGTCCGCCACCCGGTCGCTCACCATGACGCCGCCGATCGGCAGGTAGCCGGATGACAGGCCCTTGGCGATCGGCGCAAGATCCGGCTCCACGCCGTAATGCTGGTACCCGAACCAGGAGCCGAGCCGCCCGAAGCCGCAGATCACCTCGTCGGAGACGAGCAGGATATCGCGCTCGCGGCAGATGCGGGCGATTTCCGGCCAATAGGTCTCGGGCGGGATGATGACGCCGCCCGCCCCCTGTATGGGCTCGGCCACGAAGGCGGCGACGCGGTCCTCGCCGAGTTCGTCGATCTTCTGCTCGAGTTCGCGGGCGACCTTGAGGCCGAAATCGGCGGGGGAGAGGTCGCCGCCTTCCGCATACCAGTAGGGCTGGCCGATATGGTGGACGCCCTCGATCGGCAGGTTGCCCTGCTCGTGCATCCACTTCATGCCGCCGAGCGAGGCACCCGCGACGGTCGAGCCGTGATAGGCGTTGCGGCGGGCGATGACCTGCGTCTTCTCCAGCCTGCCGAGCGCCTTCCAGTAGACGCGCGCCATGCGAAACCACGTGTCCGAGGCTTCCGAGCCGGAATTGGTGAAGAAGACGCGGTTCATCCGGGAGCCCGCATGCGAGGCGATCTTCTGGGCAAGCAGGGTCGCCGGCGGCGTCGTCGTGCCGAAGAAGCTGTTGTAATAGGGCAGCTCGTTCATCTGGCGATAGGCAGCCTCGGCGATCTCCCGCCGCCCGTAGCCGACGTTGACGCACCACAGGCCCGCAAAGGCGTCCAGGTATTTCCTGCCGGTGCTGTCGAAGATATGGACGCCCTCTGCCCGTTCGATGACCCGCGTCCCGGCCGCATTCAGCTTCTTCATGTCGGAGAAGGGATGCAGGTGATGGGCGGCGTCGATGGCGCCGAGATTGGAGAGGGTGGTCGTGGAGGTCATCTGTGTCTTCCGGCGGCGAGATTGTCTGTCCAAGTCTTATCGGCTACGAACGGAGCTCCGCAACTCCCTTCTGAAGACCCTCCCATGACCGTCGAGAATGCTCCTCCCCGCATCGAAATCCTGCTCGTCGGCATGAACGGCGAGTTGCGCGGCAAGCAGATCCCGCTGGAGGCGGAGAAGAAGGTCTGGGAGGGAGCGGTGCGGCTTCCGTCCTCCACCCAGTCGCTCGATATCTGGGGCGACGACAATGACGACATCACCGGCCTGTCGCTGTCGATCGGCGACCCGGACGGCGTCTGCATTCCCGATCGCCGCAGCCTTGCACCCATGCCCTGGGCGCCGGAAGGATCGCGGCAGGTTCTTTCCACCATGCACGAGCTGGACGGCAGCCCGAGCTTCATGGATCCGCGCGCCATCCTCGCGGCCCTGCTCAAGCGTTACGAGGAGCGCGGCCTGACGCCGGTGGTGGCGACGGAACTGGAATTCTACGTGATGGAGCCGGACTGGCGCGAGACCGGCCGGCCGCGTCCGCCGCAGACCCTCACCTGCCGGGGCGAACCGAACGGCTTCCAGCTTTACGACATGAGCGCGGTCGATGCGCTGGACGAGTACCTGCAGACCGTCCGCGCCTGGGCGAAGGCGCAGGACATTCCCGCCGACGCGACCACTGCCGAGTTCGGTCCGGGCCAGTTCGAGATCAACCTTCTGCACCGTGCCGATGCCATGGCCGCCGCCGACGACTGTCTCTATCTCAAGCGGATCGCCGATCAGGCCGCAAGGCGCCACGGCCTCAAATCAACCTGCATGGCCAAGCCCTATTCGGAGCATGCCGGGTCTGGCCTGCACGTCCATGCGAGCATCATCGACCGCGACGGCAGGAACATCCTGGATGCCGGTGGCGGCCAGCCGGTGCTTCTCAGGTCCGTCTGTGCGGGAATGCTCGATACGATGCGCGAGGCGCAGCTGGTCTTCGCGCCGTTCGCCAATTCCTATCGCAGGTTCCAGCCGGGCTCCTTCGCGCCGGTCGACATCGACTGGGGCCACGGCCATCGCGGGACGGCGGTGCGCATTCCGGAAAAGGACGGCCCGGGTGCGCGCATCGAGCACCGCGTCGCCGGCGCCGACGCCAATCCCTATCTCCTCTTGACCGCGATCCTGGGAGGGATGCTGCTCGGGATCGACGGGACGCTCGACCCGGGACCTGACACGCAGCCCGGCGAGCCGGCGCCCGGCAACCGCCGACTGACCCATGATTTCCTGACGGCCGTGGAGGATTTCGCGGCATCCGCCTTCATCGCCGACGTCTTCGGGGAACGCTACCGGAAGCTCTACGCCGATACCAAGCGCAAGGAAGCGCTGACGTTCCTGCGCACCGTTTCCGATTTCGACTATCGCACCTACCTGCCGCGGCTCTGACGGATCAGATCCCGCTTCCCGCGCTCTCCTCTTCGGCCGTGGCCGTCCCCGTGGCCTTCCCCGTCGCCTGCCCGGCCTGAGGCGGCACGAGGACCTTGAGTTCGCCTGCGTGGATGCGCAGCTTGACGTCACGGTCCATCGGCAGGAGTTCGCCGTCGATGACGCAGCGCACGTCATGCCGCGCGCGGGGAAAATGGAGTTCGACCTCGGTCGTGGTCATGGCGGTCACCGCCGCATTCTCCTTCAGGCGGCCACGGAGAATGTCGAAGACAAGGTGCGCCACGCCTGCCGGCGACAGCGGGTCGGCAATGTAGAAACCGAGATGGCCGCCCGTGACGTCGGGAGCAACGAGAAGCGCATCCTGGCCGAATTCGTTGTTCGAGACCGAAATGGCAGACACCTTGCGATGTCCGGTCTTGCCCTTGGCATTGAACTCCACCTCGAACTCCGGCGGATTGAACATCACGCCGAGCGCCGCACGCGTGCTCGCCCGGATCTTGCCCAGCCTCGAGGCGAAGCTCATGGAATCGCGATAGCGCACCATGCGTGCGTGGAGGCCGGCGGAAAACTGGTGGACGAAGCTCCGCCCATTGGCGCTCGCGATGTCGACATTCTCCACCCTGCCCTCCGCCAGGACATCGAGCACGGCCCAGATATCGAGCGGCAGCTTCAGGGAGCGGGCAAAGAGGTTCATCGTGCCGGCCGGGACGATGCCGAGCACCAGGCCATTCTTCCAGGCGATGTCGGCGGCGGCGGAAATGGTGCCGTCGCCGCCGCCCGCGATCAGTCCCTCCACGCCCGGGAGTGCGGCCACGCGCTGCATCGTCGAAACGATCTCGCTGCCGGAAACCACATGGCACTCGATCCGATGGCCGGCCCTGGTGAAAACTTCGGTGGCATGGGCGCCGTATGCGTCCATGTCGGTGGTCTTGAAGGTTCCGCCCTCGCGGTTGAAGACCGCAACAAGATTCATCTGGTGCTCTCGCTCCGCCTTCTCGTCAGCCGCCAAACAACGGGCCATGGCGCAAATGGTTGCCCGGCTGCGTGCTTGCCGGCCGGTTTGCGAATGTTTCCGCCCATTGGGGCTTTGTTGAGATGGCCGTGATCGCTCATTTCCGTCCTTGCGGGCCGGCCCCATTGGCTGCAAGTATCGTGACCGCAATCTTGAAAAGGAGAACCGGATGCGCGCCGTCGGCTTCAACAGACCCCAGCCCATCGAAGCGGAAACCTCCCTCCTCGACATCGAACTGCCGATGCCGGAAGCGACCGGCCACGACCTGCTGGTCGAGATCCGGGCGGTTTCGGTCAATCCGGTCGATACCAAGGTGCGCGCATCGGCGGCGGTGGAAGACGGGGAGTACCGCGTCCTCGGCTACGATGCGGCGGGGATCGTCCGGGCCGTGGGGAGCGAGGTCAGCCTCTTCCAGCCCGGCGACGAGGTCTTCTATGCGGGCGCCATCAATCGCCAGGGCACGAATGCCGAATATCATCTCGTCGACGAGCGGATCGTCGGCAGGAAGCCGAAGAGCCTCGGCTTCGAGGAAGCGGCCGCCCTGCCGCTCACCGCCATTACCGCCTACGAGGCGATGTTCCACCGCATGAAGGTCCAGGACCCCGTCCCGGGTGCCGCCAATGCGATCCTCATCATCGGCGGCGCGGGCGGCGTCGGGTCGATCGCCATCCAGCTTGCCCGCCGGCTGACGGATCTCACGGTGATCGCGACCGCTTCCCGGCCGGAAACCAGGGCTTGGGTCGGCGAACTCGGCGCCCAGCATGCGATCGACCACAGCCAGCCGCTGGCGCCGCAGGTCGAGGCGTTGGGGATCGGCGCGCCGGCCTTCGTCTTCTCCACCACCCAGACGGAAAAGCATGTCGCCGACGTCCTGGACCTGATCGCGCCGCAGGGGCGGTTCTCGCTGATCGACGACCCGAAGGAGCCGATGGACCTGCGTCCCTTCAAGCGCAAGGCGCTTTCGATCCACTGGGAGATGATGTTTGCCCGCCCGGTCTGGCAGACGGCCGACATGATCGAGCAGCACAAGCTCCTGAACCACGTGTCCGACATGGTGGATGCCGGCGACATCAGGACGACGCTGAACGAGACCTACGGCACGATCAATGCCGCCAACCTCAAACGCGCCCATGCGATGATCGAGAGCGGCCGGACGAAAGGCAAGATCGTCCTCTCCGGCTTCTAGCCCGGCTCATGGGCCGCAGACCGCGCCACGGCTATCCGTGCGCGTCAAGCGTCTGCAGGCCTCCGGTCAGGCCTGCAGCACGACCACCCGGTCGCCGACGTTGACGCGCTCGTAGAGGTCGATCACGTCGTGGTTCATCATCCGCACGCAGCCGCTCGACATGGCGTAGCCGATGGTCTGCGGCTGGTTGGTGCCGTGGATGCGGAAATGCGTGTCGTTGCCGTTGCGGTAGAGATAGATGGCGCGGGCGCCGAGGGGATTGTTCGGCCCGCCCGGGACGCCGCCGGCGTATTTCAGGTTCCTCTCGGGGTCGCGGCGGATCATGTTCGCGGTCGGCGTCCAGTTCGGCCACTCCGCCTTGCGGCCGACATAGGCGGTGCCGGAGAGAGCGAGGCCCGCCCGGCCGACGCCGACGCCGTAGCGCATCGCCTGGCCATTCTCCATGACGTGGTAGAGACGTCGGGCCGGCGTATCGACGACGATGGTGCCCGGCTTGTACTTGGTCTCGTAGGCCACGACCTGACGGCGAAGCTCCGGCTTGATCTTCTCCAGCGGAACCGCGTTCAGCGGATGAAGTTCGCCCGGAAGTGCTGCATAGTTTGCCCTGTGGTCCGGTCCGCTCGAGGCGCACCCGGTCACGAAAAGCGGCAGTCCGAACAGAAACCCGCGGCGGGAGATCGACATGAATCGTGTCCTCAATGTGTCGGCTTGATGGCACGAAGTTACGGAGTTTATGGTTAATGAAGCGTTAGCGGCGCGGGTCGTCAATACCGTTCGCGACCTTCCGCGAACGGCTTGGAAAATCACCGGCCGCGGAACCTAGATCCGTTGCCGGCCGCGCATCGTAGAGGGCGGTGATACGCCCATCGCGGCCAGGTCGATTCCGCAATCCACTCCGGGTACACCCCCTGGCCCGGGACCTGGCCCGAGGCCCGGTCCCATACCCGGACCGGGACCAGGTCCGGGAGGGACGCAGGGATCAGGAACCGGCGGCGGAGGAGGCGGAATCGGACCCGGCTCCGGCG
>JAEZHO010000442.1 GCA_023416545.1 Pseudomonadota bacterium | reverse complement strand
AACGACGGGCAGACGAATGCGATCGAGGGAATGACCCATTTCGTCCTCTTCGCAACCTTCGTGATGCTGACCATCCTCGGTCTCTGACGCGCCGCCCTCCCCGTCCGGAGAATGCGTCCTCCCGATCGGTTGCAAATATTAGCAGTCGCTCTAGTTCACCCCTCAAACAACAGGAGGACAACACAATGGGCATTTTCGACAAGATCAAGAACGCCATCTGGGGAGAGGCCAAGGCCGCCCCTGCATCCTCGCCTTCATCTTCCCCTGCCTCGCCATCCGCAACCTCCCCTTCGCCGACGCCATCCCCGGCCCCCGCGCCGTCGGCGCCCCCGTCCGGCGGAGGAGCGGCTGCATCGCCCTCCACGAGCGCCACGGCCGCCCCGTCTGCTCCCGCAGCCGGCGCCGCGCCTTCCTCGGGTGCCGCTTCGGCTCCCGTCGACGTTGCTCCGATCCTCGACGCCGCGGTCCAGAAAAGCGGGCAGAAACTCGACTGGCGCCGCTCGATCGTCGACCTGATGAAGGCGCTCGATCTCGATTCCAGCCTGTCCGCCCGCAAGGAACTGGCTCGCGAGCTGAACTACACCGGCGACACCGAGGACTCCGCCACGATGAACGTCTGGCTCCACAAGGCGCTGATGAAGAAGCTCGCCGAAAACGGCGGCAAGGTCCCCTCCGACCTTACCGACTGATTGGACCCGCACCGGATTGAGGCCCGCCAGCCGGCGGGTCTCCTCCCCCGATAAACATAACTTGATGGCCTCGTGTGCGACGGCCGGACGGGGATGCCCTAGATGAACTCGCGACCGGGGAAGATGCTCTCCGGCGAGTGACATTCCAAGGGAGATCCAACATGACGCGTCCGCTCGTCCTTCTGTCAGGCACCATCCTTTCCGCGGCCCTTCTCGCGGCTCCGGCCCTAGCGCAGGGCACCACGCCCGCCGCAGGAAGCGAGAGCACTCAGGCGGGCGAACCGGCCGAGACGAAGCCCGCCAACGCGCCCGACCAGCAGCCGGCCTTCGCCGGCCAGACCCGCGCTCCCCAGCCGGCCGAAACCGTCGAGGTCGAGACTGAAGTCGTCGCGGACGGCCTGCCGCATCTCTGGGCGATGGAATTCCTCCCCGACGGGCGCATGCTGGTGACCGCCAAGGAAGGCGCCATGCACATCGTCTCCACCGACGGCAAGGCCGGCCCTGCGCTCGAAGGCGTGCCGGAAGTCCTCTCCGATGGACAGGGCGGCCTGCTGGACGTCGCGCTCGCACCCGATTTCGAAACCTCCGGCATGGTCTTCTTCTCCTTCTCCGAAGAACGGGAGGACGGCAACGGCACGTCCGTCGCCTCCGGCAAGCTGGTGACCGACGACCAGGGCGGCGGCGCCCTCGAGGACGTCCAGGTGATCTTCCGGCAGATGCCGAGCTATGACGGCAACAAGCATTTCGGCTCGCGGCTGGTCTTCGGCCCGGGCGGCGAGCTCTACGTCACGGTCGGCGAACGCTCCGACCCCGAGCCGCGCGTCCAGGCACAGGATCTTACGAGCGGCCTCGGCAAGGTCTTCCGGATCGACACCAGCGGAAGGGCGCTGCCGGACAATCCCTTCGTCGGCCAGGAGAACGCGCAGCCGGAAATCTGGAGCCTCGGCCATCGCAACCTCCAGTCCGCGACGCTCGATGGCGAGGGGCGCCTATGGACCGTCGAGCACGGCCCGAAGGGCGGCGACGAACTGAACCGTCCGCAAGCCGGCAAGAACTACGGCTGGCCCGAAGTGACCTACGGCGTCGAATACAGCGGCGACGCCGTCGGCGAAGGCATCACCCAGCAGGCCGAGACCGAACAGCCGGTCTACTACTGGGACCCGGTCATCGCACCGTCCGGCATGGCCTATTACGACGCTGACGCCATTCCGGAATGGAAGGGCGCCTTCCTCGTCGGCGGCCTCGTCTCGCAGGGCGTCGTCGTGCTGCACATGGACGGCGACCGGGTCGAATACGAGGAGCGCGTTCCGCTGGATGCGCGCATCCGCGACGTCAGGGTCGGACCCGACGGTGCGGTCTACGCCGTGACCGAAACGCGTGGCGGCGGCGGCTCGGCGATCGTAAGGATCACCAAGGCCGGCTGACAAAAAAAAGGCCCGCCGGTCATCCGGCGGGCCTTTTTTCTTGAATGGGTATCGAGCTTAGCGGCAGGCGGCGCAGAAGCGCTGGATGCGCTTGCAGGCCTCCTCGAGCTCTTCCTCGGAGGTCGCGTAGGAGATGCGGAAGTTCGGGCCGAGGCCGAAGGCCGAACCATGCACAACCGCGACGCCTTCGGCTTCCAGAAGCTCGGATACGAAGTCCTCGTCGGGCTCGATCACCTTGCCGGACGGAGCGGTCTTGCCGATCAGCCCCGCGCAGGACGGGTAGACGTAGAAGGCACCTTCCGGGGTCGGGCACTTGATGCCCGTCGCCTGGTTGAGCATCGACACGACGAGGTCGCGGCGGGCTTCGAAGATCTTCTTGTTCTTCGCCACGAAGTCCTGCGGGCCGTTGAGTGCCTCGACGGCTGCCCATTGCGCGATCGAGCAGGCGCCGGAGGTCTGCTGGCCCTGGATCATGTCCATCGCCTTGATCAACTCCAGCGGGCCTGCGGCATAGCCGATGCGCCAGCCGGTCATGGCATAGGCCTTCGAGACGCCGTTCATCGTCAGCGTCCGGTCGTAGAGCTTCGGCTCCACCTCGACCGGGGTGGCGAACTTGAAGTCGCCGAACGTCAGGTGCTCGTACATGTCGTCGGTCAGGACCCAGACATGCGGGTGCTTCAGGAGCACGTCCGTCAGCGCCTTCAGTTCGGCGGCGCTGTAGGCGGCACCCGACGGGTTCGACGGCGAATTGAAGAGGAACCACTTGGTCTTCGGCGTGATGACCTGCTCGAGTTCCTCGGCGGTCAGTTTGAAATTGTTTTCCTGCTTGGTGGTCACGAAGACCGGCGTGCCGCCGCAGAGCGCCACCATTTCCGGATAGGAAACCCAGTAGGGAGCGGGGATGACCACTTCATCGCCGGGATTAAGCGTCGCCATGAAGGCGTTGAAAAGAATCTGCTTTCCGCCCGTTCCGACGATCGTCTGTTCCGGCTTGTATTCCAGGCCGTTCTCGCGCTTGAACTTCTCGGAAATGGCATTGCGCAGTTCCGGAATGCCGGAGACCGGCGTGTACTTCGTCTCGCCCCGGTTGATCGCGTCGATCGCCGCCTTCTTGACGTTGTCGGGCGTGTCGAAATCCGGCTCGCCTGCACCCAGCCCGATGACGTCGCGGCCCTTGGCCTTCAACTCGCGGGCCTTCTGGGAGACGGCGATGGTGGCGGATGGCTTTACGCGGGAAAGTGCGTCGGCAAGAAAGGCCATGATTTCGGGTCCTGCAGGTCGGTTGAACAATGCGGAACCGCGCGCCGGAACCGCCGCAAGCTGTATGTCGAATGTATGAACGCGTTTCAAGCCGAAAGCGAGGCCGGACGGCCTGCACCATCGACGGGCATTCTCCCCGACCGGCCGAAAAGCCGCCCGTGCCCAAAATCCGCCCTTCTTCCATCGCCACCTGTCCTGGCAACGGAATGCGTTGGAGGCGAGCGATGTTCATCGACGAAAAGAAACGGTCCCGGAGATTTCCCCTCCTGCGTTCGCCGTTGTCGATCGCCGTCGCGGCGCTTGCGGCCTGCGTCATCATGATGCTCGTCCTGGTGGAGAGCCCGATGGCCGACAGCCGGACGCCGGCCGAATCCCCCACCGCGCTGGCCTTCCAGCCCGCCATCCTCTTTCCCGACCAGCATCTAGCCCTCGCCGTCGTCATTGGCGGCTTCATGCTGACGGCCGGCGGAGGCTTTGTCCTCTCGCGTCGCAGCTTCCGCGCTGCCCTGAAGGCCGAAAACGAGCGCAAACGGCGCTGAGTTTCGCCGTCCCTGCCCTTGATGCAGAGCGGCACCGCTGCTAGGCATCGCCTCCGCCCCTCCGGCGCAGCCAAATCCAGCCAGCCAGGCATCCATGACACGCGTCCAAGCGAACCTCATCCTGTTGTTAGCAGCCGCCATCTGGGGCGGAGGCTTCGTTGCCCAGTCCACCGCGATGGAGACGATCGAGCCTTTCTGGTTCGTCGGCCTGCGCTTCGCCATCGCCGCGCTCGCCGTCCTGCCTTTCGCATGGCTGGAGAGCCGCAAGGCGGACAACAGCCTCGTCCGCCGGGACTGGCTCGGGTTCGTGTTGGTCGGCCTCGCCCTCTTCGGCGGCGCCATCACCCAGCAGATCGGGCTTCTGACCACCACCGTCACCAATTCCAGCTTCCTCACCGGTCTCTACGTCGTCTTCGTCCCGCTGATCTCCGTCCTCGTCCTGCGCCGCTACCCGCACTGGATCATCTGGCCGGCGGCGGCGATGTCGCTCACCGGCATCTTCCTGATGAGCGGCGGCCAGCTGACGAACCTGACGCCGGGCGATTACCTGACGATCGTCTGCGCCTTCTTCTGGGCCGTCCAGATCCTTCTCGCGGGGCTTTTCGTGACCTCGACCGGGCGACCGCTGGCGCTCTCCTTCGTGCAGTTCGCCATCTGCTCCGTGCTCGCCCTCTCCTTCGCGATCCCCGCCGAAAGCATCAGTTGGGGCGTCATCCGGGCATCGGCTGCCGAAATCCTCTATGTCGGGCTGATCTCCTCCGGCCTCGCCTTCGTGCTGCAGGTGATCGGCCAGCGCTACACGACCGCACCCCAGGCGGCGATCTTCCTCTCCAGCGAAGCCCTGTTCGGAAGCTTCCTCGCCGCACTCCTGCTGGGCGAAATGCTGCCGCCGATCGGCTATGTCGGATGCGCGATCATCTTCACCGCCATGCTGCTGGTCGAACTCGTACCCGAAATCGCCCGGCGCGGCTCCAGGGCTCCGGCGGACAAAACTTCGGTCGGTTGAGCGGTATAATACTTTCGGCGGCTGCGGCGCGGCAGGATGGATTTGTCCGACTTACCATCGATGCCGCAGAACAATCATGGGTCTGTACTGTTATTCGACTTCCCGCGAGTAACTTCGTCGAAAGTATACAAAGTGCCTTTCGGGCCCGGCCGGATACCGCGAAACTTTTTCTTGCCAATTCCCGAGAAACACAGCACTCTGTGCAAGTTCGGGCAATTTTCGAGCGATGGGAAGACCTATAAACATGCGCTCCGAAGGCGTCAAAACTTCGGGCGGACTTCTGGGCGACGGGAGTAGAAACACCGGCCAGAAAACCCGCGGTAACGACAGGGACCCTTTCTTAAAGCTGCCTGCCGCCCGCCCTTCGGGGCGTTTCTGTTATGCTGTCCGCCGCTGAACACGGACAGGAAGTAAAGGACCTGATGCATGGCCGAGACTGGCACTGTAAAATTCTTCAATACCGACAAGGGCTTCGGCTTCATTAAGCCAGACAATGGTGGCGCCGACATCTTTGTTCATATCTCCGCCGTACAGGCTTCCGGCCTGTCCGGTCTCTCAGAGAACCAGAAAGTAAGCTTCGACACGGAACCGGATCGTCGTGGCAAGGGGCCCAAGGCGGTCAACCTGCAGATCTCCGGTTAAGCCTGAAGGCTTTCTATTCGAGTTGAGGCCCGGCAGTCATGCCGGGTTTTTTTATTGCCTCGATCCCCTGCAGGAACGGATTGGTCCTCCGCTCGTCTCCGATGCGGCCGCCGGGCCCGTGGCCGCAGAGGAAGCCGACGTCGTCGCCGAGCGGCAGGACCTTGTCCCGGATGGAGCGCAGCAGCGTGTCGTGGTCCCCGCCGGGCAGGTCGGTCCTTCCGATCGAGCCGTTGAAGAGCACGTCGCCGAGATGCGCGAAGCGCTGCTCCCTGTTGAAGAAGATCACGTGGCCGGGCGCATGCCCCGGGCAATGATAGACCTCGAACACGTGCCCTTCGAACGAGACCTGCTCGCCTTCCGCAAGGAACCGGTCGGGCTCGAGGTTGCGAACCTTCATCGGCACCCCGAACATCTGCGCCTGGGCTTCGAGCCCTTGCAGGAGCGGCCTGTCGGCCTCATGGGAACCGATCACCTTGACGCCGAGCGCCTCGCGCAGTTCGTCGGCACCTCCCGCATGGTCTATGTGCCCATGCGTCAGCCAGATCTCGCGGATGGCCAGCCTGTTCGCCTCTATCGTCTCGATGATCCGGTCGACGTCGCCGCCCGGGTCCACGACCACGCCGGCTTTGGTATCGGCATCGAAGAGGATGGTGCAATTCTGCTGGAAAGGTGTCACCGGGATAATGCCGGCCTGCAATCTGCCCATGAGAAACTCCCGTGTCTCGGGCCGATCTACAATGCGGACGGCAAACGTGGCAAGGCTTGTCCGGCTAGTTCGCAGCCAGCATGTAGGAGACGTCGGCCGAAACCGGCGGCGCGAAGGATGCCGTGGCCAGCAGCAGGACCGACACGGCGAGCTTCGCCGTGAACACGGTGATCAGCAGCGGTCGAAGCGAGTTCGAGGGCGAGTTTTTGTCGGAAGCCTCGGCTTCCGCGTGGGTGAGTTCGGGGGTCATTTTGTTTCTCCGATCCGTATGACCATGGCAACGGCAATCCCCGTGTTTCGGTTCCGCCCGGCCCCGCATATTGCTGACGCCAGGCCGTCGCCCCGTTCCGTCGCTCACAACGAACCTTTCGCCCCCGCCATCTCACGATTGCAGTTGATTGTTCGGCTGGTTCGCGCTTTATCGGAACGTATATGGTGAAAGAGAAGAGCGTCCTGCCCATGGCTGCGGCAGGCGACGGGAAGGACAGGGTGTCGCGCGCACCGGCAGCGAAAGCAGTGAAGAAGGAACGGCCGGTACTCCCGGCGGTCGACGAGGCGAAGATCGATTTCGAGACCATTGAACTTCTGTTCTTTGCCTATCGCGATTTCGTGTCCGATCCCGATGCCATCCTTGCCAAGATCGGCATGGGGCGGGCCCACCATCGCGTCGTCTACTTCGTCTCGCGCCATCCCGGCATGATGGTCACCGACCTTCTCGACATTCTCCAGATCACCAAGCAGAGCCTTGCCCGCGTGCTCAAGCAATTGATCGAGATGGGCTATATCCGGCAGATGGCAGGCGCGAAGGACCGGCGCCAGCGGCGGCTTTATCCGACGCTTGCCGGGCGCGAACTTGCACTTGCCCTCTCCGAGCCACAGTCGCGCCGCATCACCGATGCAATGAACGCGCTCTCTCCCGAGGGTCGCGATGCGGTTATAAGCTTCCTTGGCAAGATGCGCGGGCGCGATCCCAGTCTGCAGGTTATTGAAAGCGAGCTGGATTGATGACGGTACTTCTCTCCGATGACGCCCCCCACCTTCTCGTCGTCGACGACGACACCCGCATTCGCGATCTTCTGAGCCGCTATCTCGCGGAGCAGGGTTTCCGGGTCACGGTGGCGGGCGACGCCGCCGAGGCAAGGCGCAAGCTCGACGGGCTCCAGTACGACCTCATCATCCTCGACGTCATGATGCCGGGAGAATCCGGCCTGTCGCTGACCCAGTCGCTCTACGAGGACAGGACGACGCCCGTCATCCTGCTGACGGCGAAGGCCGAGGCGGAATCGCGGATCGCCGGACTGGAAGCGGGCGCGGACGACTATCTCTCCAAGCCCTTCGACCCCCGCGAACTGGTGCTGCGGATCAACAATATCCTCAAGCGCAACGCCACGCCCGACGCTCCGAAGATCGAGCAGATCATGTTCGGCCCCTTCACCTTTTCCATCGTCCGCAAGGAACTCCGCAAGGCCTCCGAGCATATCCGGCTCACCGACCGGGAACAGGAGATCATGCTTCTCTTCGCGCTGCGCGCCGGAGACACCATTCCCCGCCACGAACTGATCGGCGACGATGCCGAGGTCGGCGAACGGACCATCGACGTGCAGATCAACCGCCTGCGCCGCAAGATCGAGGAAGATCCCGCAAACCCAATATATCTCCAGACGGTCCGAGGCATCGGCTACCGCCTGAGCATCGACTGAGCGAGCCGGATGGCGGAGGCGCTCACCAGGGCCATGGCGGCGTTCGGCACCCTGCGGCGGGACCTGCGCAATATCCAGGTTCCCGGCCTGCGTCGGTTCAAGCGCCGGGTGAAGCGGCTGCTCCCGACGCGGCTCTATACGCGCTCGGTGATGATCGTGATCATCCCGATGCTTCTGCTGCAGACCGTGGTCGCAGCCGTCTTCATGGAGCGCCACTGGCGCCTAGTCACCGAACGCCTGTCGGAAGGGGTGACGCGCGACATCTCGGCCCTGATCACCATGATCGAGACCTATCCGGACAGCGCCGGCCAGGGCAACATCTCCCGCATCGCCAACGAACTGGACCTGACGGTTGCGATCGAGCCGGGAGGAGAACTGCCGCCTCCCCGCCCCAAACCCTTCTTCTCCATCCTCGACGGCATTCTGGCGGACCAGATCCGCGACCGGATCCAACGGCCGTTCTGGATCGATACGGTCGGCGATAGCAACCTTGTCGAAATCCGCATCAAGCTGGATGACGAGATCCTGCGCGTATTCGCCCGCCGCAGCCAGACCTACGCCTCCAATACCCATATCTTCCTGGTCTGGATGGCTGGCACAGCGCTCGGGCTCATCGCGATCTCCGTCCTCTTCCTGCGCGGCCAGATCCGCCCGATCCTCATGCTCGCACGCGCCGCCGAGGCCTTCGGCAAGGGCCAGCGGATACCCGACTTCACCCCGCGCGGTGCAGACGAGATCCGCCTTGCAGGGTCCGCGTTCATTCTCATGCGCGAACGCATCGAGCGGCAGATAGAGCAGCGGACGGCCATGCTCTCGGGCGTCAGCCACGACCTTCGAACCATCCTCACCCGCTTCAAGCTGCAGCTGGCGCTTGCCGGCGACAAGCCCGAGCTGAAGGGCATGGCGCAGGATGTCGACGACATGCAGAACATGCTGGAAGGCTATCTCGCATTCGCCAAGGGCGAGGCCGAGGAGGACGTCGGCCACCTGCGCCTCAGCGAACTCCTGCAGAAGATCAAGGAGGACTTCCGCCTCAAGGGCAAGAAGATGACCTACGAGATCGAGGGCGACGACGATATCGTCGTTCGGCCGAACGCCTTCAGCCGCCTGGTCAGCAACCTTGCCGCCAACAGCGAACGCTACGGCGACACGCTGCATGTCGACGCACGGCACACCGCCCGCTGGCTGACGCTCATTTTCGACGATAACGGCCCGGGCATTCCCGCCGCCTCCCGCGAGGACGTGTTCAAGCCCTTCTTCCGGCTGGACGAGGCGCGCAACATCGACAAGTCGGGCACGGGCCTCGGACTGTCCATCGTGCGCGACATCGCCCATGCCCATGGCGGCAACGTCACGCTGGCCGACAGCCCGAAGGGCGGCCTGAGGGCCATCGTCCGCATTCCCGCCTGATCATTGGTCAATCGCCTTCGGCCCGCCCGGCTATGGGGCGGGGTGGCGCTACATCAGCTTTCGGCCGTTCGGCACCGGACGCTCGACGGCCGCAAGCACGATCGCCCCGGCCTCGTCCTCGAACCCGAGCGTCAGCACTTCGGAACGGAACGGACCGATCTGCCGCGGCGGGAAGTTGACCACCGCCAGCACCTGGCGGCCGACGAGCGCCTGCTCGTCATAATGGACGGTGATCTGTGCCGAGGATTTCTTGATGCCGACCTCGCCGCCGAAGTCGATCTTCAGCTTCCATGCGGGCTTGCGCGCTTCGGGAAAGGGCGCGACCTCCACGATCGTGCCGACCCGGATATCGACCTTCTCGAAGTCGCCGTAGGAAATTTCGTCTGCCATTCGCCGCCTCAGGTGCCCAGTTCTTCCGCGCGCTGCCGCGCGGCTGCGATTGCCTTGTCGAACAGCGGCTGCATGCCATCCTCTGCCATGAGGACCGAAAGCGCCGCCGCCGTCGTTCCCCCCGGAGAAGTCACGTTCTGGCGAAGCCGCGAAGGGGTCTCGGGAGACCGGTGCAAGAGTTCACCGGCTCCCGAGACGGTTTCCCGTGCGAGACGCATGGCGAGGTCCGCCGGCAGGCCCGCTTTGCGGCCTGCCTCCGCCATGCACTCGACGAGATAGAAGACGTAGGCGGGTCCGCTTCCGGATACGGCCGTGACGGCGTCTATATCCTGCTCGCTCGCCACCCATTCCACCGGCCCGCTGACATTCAGCAATGCATCCACCTGGGCCCGCTGAGCCGCGCTCACCCGGGCGTTGGCATAGGCGCCCGTCACTCCCCGGCCGATCATCGCGGGCGTATTGGGCATAGCGCGCACCATCGCGCCCTCCCCGAGATGCGCCTGGATGGAGGCGAGCGTCTTTCCCGCGGCAATCGAGACGATCACCGTATCGGGGGAAACGATCCCCTTCAGGGACGGCAGCACGGCGTCCATCACCTGCGGCTTGACCGCCAGGAAGACGATTTCGGGAGAAATGCCCTGCGGCGACGAGATCGCATGAAGCGCCCCGGCGTCGGTGATCCGCTGCTGCATTTCGGGAGACGGCGCCGGATCGATTACGGTGATCGCCTGTCCGGGCACGCCGGCATCGATCCAGCCCGCCATGAGGGCGCCGCCCATGTTGCCGGCCCCGACGAGAACAATCGAGCCGGCCGGAGATATGCCGTTCATGCCTCCCCCACGGTCTCGAACAGTACGGCCTCCATCGCGCTCTTGGCGTCCATCCCGGACCATACGACGAACTGGAAGGCCTGGAAGTAGCTCTCGCAGGCGTCGAGCGCGCTGGACAGCAGCACTTCCACCTGCTGGCTCGTCGGCTCGGCGCCGCCCGCAAGCAGCAGCGACTGGCGGAAGATGACGACGTCTTCCTGGCGCCACAGGTCGAAGTGCCCCATCAGCACCTGCCCGTTGACGTGCGACAGCAGGCGGATCACCTCGTTGACCCTCACGTCCGGGATCCGGATGTCGAAGGCGCAGGCAAGATGGAGCGCTTCGAACTCTTCCATCCAGGAAAAGGAGACATGATAGTTCGCCCAGTGGCCCTCGACGGTCATGGCGATTTCGTCTTCGCCGGAGCGCTCGAACGTCCAGTCATTCGACGCGGCCACGACCTCGATCATGTCGACGGGATTGGACTGGCGACCGAATTCAAATTCCATGAGGCTCATGCAGCACCTTTTCGACCGGAGTGGATCTGACGTTCGTGAAGGACGCGAGACGCAGGACGCACCACCGGAAACAACATTTCTGATGATCGCCCGACCCAGATGGATATAGCGCCGCGAACCTGCCCGGAGCTTACGGGCCGTTTCGAATCATCATGTAAAATCAGTGTATAGTTGCCGACTCCGGCCGCCAGCCCCCGGGCGCGAATTAGGAGTGGAGAAGCGCCGGGCCGGTTGCTGCATGGCTTCAGCCGAGAGTCATAAGCGACTCTGCCGATTGCCTTTTTTCGACCTGTCCACAGGATCGAAATATTCTTAGTTTTTTAACGATATAGCAGCCGCGGCATTCCGCGGCCTCCGATGTTCGAATGCTCACCCGGCCATGCCGAATGCATCATCCCTGGGCGGCAAGCTTTGCCTCGAGAGCCTCGATGCGCGCCTTCAGCGCCTCGTTCTCGTCGCGCGCCCG
>JAEZHO010000439.1 GCA_023416545.1 Pseudomonadota bacterium | reverse complement strand
GTGGCGCGGCGGGCTATGCGGAGGAAAACCTCCCGACGGCGATCGACATCCATGAACTCGATGGTGGCATCGATGTCGGGTTCGGCAATCGCCGGATAATGCTCGACGACGAGCTGGACGAAGAAATCCACGAACTGGCTGGCATAGGGCGAATGGACAAAACGCCGGGCGTACTTGCGGGAATAGGCGAGCCCCTTGTCGACCAGGTCGGCATCGACGGCAATCGCCACGGAACGGCGCAGGGCTGCCTCCTCGATGATCGTGCCCGGCGCCCCCAGGCGCGCGATATCATAGAATTCAAGCGCGCCGACCGGGTTTTCGGGCACGGTGACATTGCCGCTGACGAGCGCGATGTATGGGCCGATCGCCTGGTCGCGATACTCGAGCGCCATGTCCCCCAGGCTCTTGGCCACGAGGGTTCCCCTGCCGGCCAGGTACTTGCGCAACGCATCGGCAACGCGACTGTCGAAATTGCCGGAAATGTCCCGCTCGACGAGGTGCTCGAGCGTGGCGGGATTGCCGCCGCTCATCGCATAGATCAACGCTGCGTCGACATTGCGGGGATCGTCGAAGGTCGAGGCATTCGCCGCCCGCAGAGCCGCATCGATCTTGTTGAGCATGAAGCGCTGCATCTCGCCGGCCGAATGGTCGCCGAGTGCCACCGTATCCTGCACGAACTGCAACGAACGGAGCATGATGTACGGGGCAAGGTCGGGCGCATCCTGGGCACCCGCCGTACGTGCGGGCAGCCCTCCCAGGAGGAGGACCGCGCCGAGAGCAGCCGAACGAAACCCCATCCGCGGCATGGTTATCCCTCGTCCGCGTGCAGGAGGATTTCGATGCGCCGGTTTGCGGCGGCCAGCGGATCGTCAGGGACCTGCAGCCGTCGATCGGCATAGCCGGAGACCTGCTGAACGCGTCCTTCCTCCAGTCCGCCGCGCACGAGCATGTAATAGGCGCTGTGCGCGCGGGCCATGGAAAGGCGCCAGTTGTCGTTCTCGCCGCCCTTGAACTGACGACCGTCCGTATGGCCGCGCACCAGGATGGCGCCGCCGCGCTCCTGAAGGATGCGGCCGATCTTTTCCATCGCCAGGACCATCTCGCGGCGCGGGACTGCAGAACCGATGTTGAACATGGAATCGGCAGCCTGGTCGGATATCGTCACGAGCAGCCCGCCTTCCGCCGGGGTCACCACCAGACCGTCCGCGAGCTTTCCGGCGACACCGCTGATCTGCCGGGCAATCTCCTGGCGCAGCGCATCGGCGTCCGACGCTGTTTGGGCGACAGCATCCACGAAATCGTCCGCCGGCGCGTCGGCGACTTCCTCGTCCGCCCGGCCGGGCCTCGCCTCGCCCGCGGCCGCTTCGGTCGCGGCTTCCGGCTTTGCCTCCGCCTCGGCTTCGCTCTCCGTCTTGCGCTTGCTTTCCGGCAGCTCGGTATCCCGCCGCGGTTGGGGCATGGCGAGTGCTATCTCTTCTTCCGAAACAGGTTCGGCCTCGCTCGCGGGGGCGGATTGCGCCTCCTTCTTTTCCTCGGCCCGGGTCACCTGCACCTGCTGCGTCCAGAAATCGGGATCGAACGGATCGCGATAGGCCTCCCCGCCATCGGCGCCGGTTGCCGGACCGGAATCTGCCGCACCCCCCTCGCCCTTGGCGCTGATATTCGCCTGCTGGCCGACTTCCTGGGCGATTTCCGCGAGCACCGAATAGGGGTTCTCGAAATAGTCAGCTTCGGAATAGTTGGTTTCGTCGCCGGAGTTCGAGGTCATGTCCTCGCCGGACGCCGCGGCCGAGCCGACGGTTTTGCCGTCGGCCTTGACGTTGGAGCGCTCGCTCTGCTCCTCGCCCTCCGCCTGGTCGACAGGCTTCTCGATGCCTTTTTCCGCCGGCGTCTCATCGGACAGCTTGATCGGATTGAAGTAGCTGGCCATGGAGGCCTTGGTTTCCTCGTTGGCCGCATTCACGAGCCACATCACGAGGAAGAATGCCATCATCGCGGTCATGAAGTCGGCATAGGCGATCTTCCAGGCGCCACCATGGGCACCGTCGTGGTCGCCGCGATGCTTCTTGACGATGATGATCTCGTTCTTGCCGTGGTGATGGTTCTCCGAGTCACTCATGCAAGAAGCTCCTTCACCCGTGCCGACCAGGCCGAAAGGCGTGTCACGAGCGCCGGGTCACCGAGGTCGGCGGAAATGTCGAGATCGTCCGCCTCGACGTGGCGGATCAGAGAGGAGATCTCGCCACCAAGCACCTCCGACAGACGGCCGCGCAAATGCTCCGGCCCGCGGATCGTCACGGTTGCCACGTCACCTTCCAGCACCGCCGCCCGGATGAGGTCCGCCATGTCGACGATCGCCTTGCTGACCAGGGTCTCCTCGACGAGGGGTGCGAGCACCTTCGCGGTCTGGTCGCTCACCGCTTCGGCGACAGTTATCGCGATCTCGGCAAGCTTGGACTGGACGAGCTGGACGATCTCGTTGTCGAAACCGGCCTTCAGGGACGCCAGTTCGGCCTCGTGAGCCGCGACGAGAGCGGCGCGTTCCTCTTCGAATTTCGCCTGCAGCTCCTGAGTCGCCGCCTCATATCCCTGGGCATGGGCCTCGGAACGCTCCGCCTCAAGGTCGATAGGCTCCTCGGCGGGCACATCCGGCGCGAAATCGGAAAAATCGAAACCGCCGGCCGCCTCCGGAGGGGCGGGCGGCGGCGACACTTCACCGAAATCCTTCAGAAAACGCGCAATCGAGGCTGTCATTCCGGGAACCTGCTCATATGTCCTGTTCAAGCTAGCGCATGCGCGGCAACAAAGGATTACCGCCGGCGCCAACCGATTGCGCCGCGTCACCCGAAAGGAAGCCCGGCATCTGCCAGCAGGCTAGATTTCCAAGCTTGTGCGAGGATGAAGGTGGGCTGCGATGTCCGCGACCGGCGGGCCACGGACCATCGGGCGTCATTGCTACTGCCTGAAGAGGGTCAGGATGCTTTCGGCATTGGTATTGGCGATGGAGAGTGACTGGATGCCGAGCTGCTGCTGCGTCTGCAGCGCCTTCAGGCGGGTCGACTCCTCGTTCATGTCGGCATCGACCAGTCGACCGATGCCCTTGTCGATCACGTTGATCAGGGAGGCGATGAAATCCTCCTGCAGGTCGATGCGGCTCTGGATCGACCCGAGACTGGAGGCGGCGCTGGTCATCGCAAGGAGCTGCTGGTCGACGAAGCTCATGATGGCGTCGAGGGCATCCTTCTCCTCCTCGATTGACCCCGGCACGACGGCGTTCATCGCGACCGCATAGTCGGCGAGCCGGGTAATATCCAGCGTCACCACGGAGAGGTCGATCTTGCGGGTGTTCAGGTTGTTTGCCGGCAGGACGACATAGAAGAAATCATCCGTACCATCGTTGTGCACCCTCCCGGTCGTCTCGGGCGGCGTCGCAGGATCGGTCGTCGTGACCTCGACCCAGAGGTTTTCCTGCACCTTGTAATAGGACGAGGTGCCGTCCGAGTAGATGGCGGCATCGGTGTTGGTGTCGGCGCCGAGCGCGGCGAGCTGTGCGTCGGTATAGACCGGCACGGCATAGCTTGTTCCGGTGATTAGGCCCGTACCATCGTCGGTCGACGTCGTGACGGTGGTCTCCCCCTTGGCTACGTAAGCCAGGTCGCGGTCCAGGATACCCAGTTTGCCGCCGCTGGTGTCGAACAGGACGGTCTTCGAGTTCATCGGGTACTCGACAGTGGTAACCGCTACCTCGCCATTGGGGCCGCGGGTGAAGGCGGATACCACCTCCTTCAGCAGCTTCCGTTCCTCCGCCGGATTTCCGCCGTCGCTGATGACACCCTGGATCCAGTTCTCGCCGGAGAAGCTGGCCGATTCGGAGATACTGCTCAGCTGCTCCTGCAACTGCTCGATCTCTTCCTGGATCTTCGAACGGTCTACCCCGACGCCGTAGGCGGCGACGATCTTCGACTTGATCTCCTGTACCGTCGCAATGGCGCTTTCCATCGCCTCATAGGCGGTGTCGACCTTCGCCGCGCCAAGGCCGAGTGCATCCTGCACGGTTGACAGGGTGCCGTTGTCGGAGCGCATCGTGGTGGCGATCGACCAATAGGCGGCGTTATCCTCGGCGGTTTCGACGCGAAGGCCGGTGGAGACGCGCGCCTGTGTCGTCTCGAGGTCCCGGTCGATCGACCGGAGCGTCTGAAGGGCCGCCATGGCCGCGATGTTCGTCAGGATACTGGTCATTGCCCTGCCTCTGTCTTGAATGCCGATGTGCATTAGGACGACGACAGGAGGGCGTCATGCTCTGCCGCCTTTTCCCCTCATGGGCGGGCGGTCTGCCGTTCGTTAACATATCGTTAACATGACAGGTAGCAGCCGAGGCTTGCCCGAGGCAGACCGGGAGCAGGACCGGTATTGGAGTCCATCACGGGCCAGACGCGCGAAAACCGCGCCCCTTCCGGGACGCGGCTTCCATCATGACTTTCAGTCCGCAGGGCGGGACGAAGACGCCCCTAGCCGGGCTCCGCTTACTGGCGGAAGAGAGTCAGGATGTTCTCGGATGCGGTGTTGGCGATGGAGAGCGCCTGGATGGCCAGCTG
The DNA here is from genome assembly GCA_023416545.1 of Pseudomonadota bacterium. GTDB lineage: Bacteria > Pseudomonadota > Alphaproteobacteria > Rhizobiales > Rhizobiaceae > Neorhizobium. The sequence continues at coordinate 3,095 of JAEZHO010000439.1, read as the reverse complement.
CTGCTGGGTCTGGAGCGCCTTCAGGCGGGTCGATTCCTCGTTCATGTCGGCATCCACGAGGCGACCGATGCCCGAGTCGATGGAATCGGTCAGGGCAGCGATGAACTCCTCCTGCATCCCGATGCGCATGGCGATCGAACCGAGATCGGCGGTCGCGCTGGTCATGGCTTCCAGGGCAGCGTCCGTCGCCTGCACCATCACGTCCAGTTCAGCATTGGAAAGTGCCGTGATGTTCACCGTGTCGAGCGACGCCGGAGCCACCACTACCGTGCCGGCGGGGATCGGAGTCGTGTCCACGACCCAGTTGCTTCCCCCGCTCGCCGCGGCGATTTCCTGGCCCGGTGCAGCCGATTCGTCCACGGCCTTTACCCATACGCCCTGGATCTTGACGTAGTCCCCGGCGGGCGTCGTGGTGTTGGCGTAGTTGCCGTCAAAGGTCGCGCCTTCGGCAATCAGCTTGTCGATGGAATAGGCGATCACCGTATGCTTGGACGTTATACCGCTTGTGTTGATGTCCAGCGTGATGGAGGCCGGCGTTACGTTGAAGACGCGGTCGAGGATGCCGAGATCGCCGCCCTGGTCGAACAGGACCGTGTTTGCGCCCAGGTCGTACTCGATTTTCTTGACCGACACCGACCCGTTTTCGCTGCGGATGAAGGATCCGACGACGTTCTTCTGGACGATGTTGCCGGTGGCGTTGGTGAGGTCGGCCTGCATCCAGTTTTCACCGGAGAAGGATGCCGCGGAGGATATGCTGCGAAGCTGCTCCTGCAGCTGTTCGATTTCTTCCTGGATCTTTGCGCGGTCGACGCCCTCTTCGGTTGCGGCGACCATCTTGGCCTTGATTTCCTTTACGACTTCCACGGCGCTTTCCATGGCCGCGTAGGCCGTGTCGACCTTGGCGGCACCGAGACCGAGTGCGTCCTGGACGGCCGAAAGGGCCATGTTGTCGGAGCGCATCGTCGTCGCGATGGACCAGTAGGCTGCATTGTCCGAGGCCGTGCCCACGCGCAAACCGGTGGAGACGCGGGACTGAGTATCGACCATGCTGCTGTCGATGGACCGAAGGGTCTGAAGCGCAGCCATGGCTGCGACATTGGTAAGAATGCTCGTCATGATAGTTGCCCCTGTATTGGCTAGAAGAGGGACATCCCGGAAGCGCCGGGCACGATGGTGTGGCCTAATGCCGTTAACCGCTTCTTCGTCTTGGTTAACCCATCGTTACGATGAGTGCAGTTAAGCCCGGCATGGTTAACAAACCTTAAACGCGAATTCATAAAGTTTAACAAAACGCGAAAGGCCGCCCCGGGAGGGGGCGGCCTTTGTCTTGCTGTCTGTCCGAGGATTAACGGAACAGCGACAGGATGACTTCCGAAGAAGAGTTGGCGATCGAGAGCGACTGGATGGCCAGCTGCTGCTGCGTCTGCAGTGCCTTCAGGCGGGTCGATTCCTCGTTCATGTCGGCATCCACCAGGCGGCCGATACCGGAGTCGATCGATTCCATGAGGCTCTTCACGAACTCTTCCTGCATGCCGATGCGCATGCCGATCGAGCCGAGGTCGGCGGCGGCGCTCGTCATGTCGGTCAGGGCTTCGTCGACACCCGAGATCAGGGCGTCGAGCTGGGCGTTGGAAAGAGCGACGATGTTGATGTCGGCAATGGACTGCGGGGCGGCAACGTTGGTTGCCGGTGCAGCGCCGGTGTCGATACCGTAGAAGGTGCCGCCTTCATCGTGTACCGCTTCCTGGCCGGTGCCGGTAACGTCTTCTGCCAGAACCCAGTTGTTGTCGTCGATCTTCACGTAGAAGGCGCCGGCGACTTCGGCGAGCTGAGTCGTCTTGGCGCCAACCGTGTTGGTGGTGAAGACCGCGTTCTGGTCGATCAGTTCGTCTACGGAGTAGGCGCCGACCGTGTACTTGGAGGTGATGCCGTCGATGTTGACGTCGACCGTGACGCTCTTCTGCGAAACGTTGTAGACGCGGTCGAGGATACCGGTGTTGCCGACGGTGTCGAACAGGACGTTGTCGCCGGTCAGGGCATAGTCAACCTTCTTGACCGAAACGCTGCCGTCGTCGGCGCGAACGAACGAAGCGACAACCGACTTGGTGGTCGCGACGCTGAGGTTTGCCTGCAGCCAGTTTTCGCCGGAGAACGAAGCGGCGGATGCGATCGATGTCAGCTGATCCTTCAGCTGGTTGATCTCTTCCTGGATCTTCGAACGGTCGACGCCATCCTCGGTCGCGGCAACCAGCTTGGCCTTGATTTCCTTGACGACTTCGATCGCCGATTCCATACCGGCATAGGCGGTGTCGACCTTTGCTGCGCCGAGACCGAGGGCGTCCTGGACGGCCGAAAGAGCCATGTTGTCGGAACGCATGGTCGTCGCGATCGACCAGTAGGCGGCGTTGTCGGCAGCTCCGCCAACGCGGAGGCCGGACGATACGCGAGCCTGCGTCTCTTCCATGTTGGAGGAGATGCCGCGAAGCGTGGAGAGCGCAGCCATAGCTGCGACGTTGGTCAGAATGCTCGTCATTGTATGAGGTGCCCCTTGGATGGCTGATGTTTGAAGGGACATTCCGGATTGACCCGGGAGACGGCGCACAGCTTCATGCTTATCAACCCGTTAATTATTAAGGTTAACTCGCCGTCTTGATGAGGCTAGCTAACGCCTGCTTGGTTAATGAACGGCTAAAGTACCCCCCTCAAGGATTGCACTCATAGAGTTTATTTTACAGCTTTCGCGTGCGCGCGCGTGGCAGAACATGCTTAAAAAAAAGTGAAGGCCGCACCCGTTTCCGGGGCGGCCTTCACAAGGTTAGTGCGTGTAAAACGCGGTCCGATTAACGGAAGAGCGTCAGGATGCTCTGCGAGTCGGAGTTGGCGATCGACAGGGCCTGGATGGCCAGCTGCTGCTGGGTCTGCAGGGCCTTGAGGCGGGTCGACTCCTCGTTCATGTCCGCATCGACCAGGCGGCCGACGCCCTTGGAGATCGCAGCCGTCAGGTTGGCGACGAACTCTTCCTGCATGTCGATACGCATGGAGATCGAGCCGAGCGAAGCGGCGGCGCTGGTCATGTCGCTCAGAGCCTTGTCGAC
>JAEZHO010000351.1 GCA_023416545.1 Pseudomonadota bacterium | reverse complement strand
GCATCCACCTCGACCACGACATTGTCGATCGCAAGCGCGTAAAGCGCCGCCATCACGTGTTCGATGGTCGCGACCCACTTGGCGGGCGAGCCGCCCAGGACGGTGCAGAGATCGGTGGGGCCGACGTGCGAGGACACCGCGCGGTATTCGACCGAACTTCCGTCACGCAGGCTGCGGCTGAACACGATGCCGGTGCCGGCCTCCGCAGGCTGGAAGGTGATGGTGACCGGGGCGCCCGAATGCACGCCGATGCCCGTCATCGTGACGGGGGCTGCAATGGTCGCCTGGAAACCGAGGAGTCCGACTGTCATTCTTCTTGCTCTCTTACGTATTGGTCCGGGTCCGGGATCCGGACGCCGACGGCAGGCGGAACCATCTGACGATTCACCTGCCTCTGTTGGCTACGTTCTACGCACTGTGCTGGAACAATCCAAATCACTGTTCATTTCGGATTGTTACGTGCGCAAGCCTCGGAAATGATGGACCTTTTGGCAGTCGCTGCAGAACAAAGCCGAAAGGCCCGAAACGCGAGTTTCGGGCCTTTCGTGAACGGGGTGCCGGGAAGCCTCAGATGTGCTGGCGGCGCAGGAAGGCCGGGATTTCCAGCTGGTCTTCCTCGTGGTGCAGGCCGGCCTGCGGAACGGCGCGGCCATGGTCGTCCAGCTGTCCACGGCGCGGGGCGTAGAGGTTGGCCTCGGCCGACAGCGGACGGCGCTGCTGCGACGCCGCGCTCGGCGCCGATGCGGTCATGTCCGCGGCCATCTGGTCGTCCTCTTCGCGGCGGCCGAGCGAATTGGTGATCCGCTTCAGGAGGCCCATCGGGCCGCGCTCTTCCTGCACGTGCTGCGCGGGATGGGCGCGGTGGTCCATCTCCGCCTTCACCACCGGCGGGAAGTCCTCGACCTTCGGCATGCGGACCGGCTCTACCGTCATCGACGGGGCAACCGGCTCGTGGAAGGGCTGGGGTGCCATGCGCGGTGCCGGATGGCTGGCGACCGGTGCGGCCTGCGCCTGCATGAGCGGGGCAGCCGGAGCGCGAAGGACGGGGGCTTCAGCAGGCGCGGCAGCGAAGATCCGGCTCTGCGGGCGGAACTCGGGCTCGGCCGGGGCTGCGACGGGCTGCGGAGCAGGCTGGCGCGGCATTTCGGCGATTGCGAGTTCACGTTCCATTTCGGCTTCCGCCTGGCGGATGGTCTCGGCGATCGGGTCGACGGCGCGCGGCGCCTGGGCGACCGGAGCCGGCTGCGGGGCGGACGTGACCGGAGCAGCCGGTGCGATGGCCGCCGACGGACGGATCACCGGACGCGCAGCCGCGACGGCCGGGCGGGTATCGGTGAAGCGGCCGTCCATCTGCGCGGCACTGCGATCGATGCCGGTGGCAACGACCGATACGCGGATGAGGCCTTCCAGCGCCTCGTCGAAGGTGGCGCCGAGGATGATGTTGGCGTCCGGATCGACTTCCTCGCGGATACGGGTTGCCGCTTCGTCGACTTCGAAGAGGGTCAGGTCGCGACCGCCGGTGATCGAGATCAGGAGGCCCTGCGCACCCTTCATCGAAGTTTCGTCGAGCAGCGGGTTTGCGATCGCGGCTTCCGCGGCCTGCATGGCGCGGCCCGGGCCGGATGCCTCGCCGGTGCCCATCATCGCGCGGCCCATCTCGCGCATCACCGAGCGGACGTCGGCGAAGTCGAGGTTGATCAGGCCTTCCTTGACCATCAGGTCGGTGATGCAGGCGACGCCCGAGTAGAGCACCTGGTCGGCCATCGCGAAGGCGTCGGCGAAGGTGGTCTTGTCGTTGGCGATGCGGAAGAGGTTCTGGTTGGGGATGACGATCAGCGTGTCGACCGACTTCTGCAGTTCCTGGATGCCGGACTCGGCAAGCCGCATGCGGCGCTGGCCCTCGAAGTGGAACGGCTTGGTGACGACGCCGACAGTCAGGATCCCCTTGTTGCGCGCGGCCTGCGCGACGACCGGAGCCGCACCCGTGCCCGTACCGCCGCCCATGCCGGCCGTGACGAAGCACATGTGTGTGCCGTTCAGGTGGTCGACGATCTCGTCAAGGCATTCTTCGGCGGCGGCGCGACCAACTTCCGGCTGGGAACCAGCTCCCAGACCCTCGGTGACCTGGGCACCCATCTGGATGATCCGGTCTGCCTTGGTCATCGTCAGCGCCTGCGCATCGGTGTTGGCGACGACGAAGTCGACGCCCTCGAGGCCGGCCGTGATCATGTTGTTGACGGCATTGCCGCCGCCGCCACCGACGCCGAAGACGGTGATGCGGGGCTTCAGTTCAGTGATATCCGGCTTCTGCAGCTTGATTGTCATGGGTACCGTTCCTTCTAACTCTGGCCGCATCGCCGCCGGCCGGTTCATTGCTGTTCTTCGTGCCGCCCCCCTCTCGGGACAGGCGTCAGAAACTCTCCTTGAGCCACTGGCCCATGCGGGCCAGCCGACCGTTTCCATTGCCGAGCGAGGTTATCAGCCCCCCCTGCGAAGCATGCGTCTCCATCTCCGCGACCTGCGGATAGATCATCAGCCCGACAGCTGTGGAGAATGCGGGTCCCTTGGCTGCGACCGGCAGGCCGGAGATCCCCATCGGACGGCCGATACGGACATTGCGGGCAAGGATACGGCGGGCCGTTTCCGACAGGCCGGTCAACTGGCTGGCGCCGCCGGTCAGGACGACGCGCTTGCCGACGATCGGGCTAAAGCCGGACTTCTCGATCCGGTCGCGGATCAGTTCCAGCGTTTCCTCGATGCGGGCGCGAACGATCCGGGTGACCAGCGAGCGCGGCACCTGCGTGGGCAGGTCGCGGTCGTCTTCGCCGATCGGCGGGATCGCAACCATGTCGCGCTCGTCCGCGCCGTTCGCGAGAGCCGAGCCATGCACGACCTTCAGGCGCTCGGCATCCTCGATCCGGGTCGAGAGCCCGCGGGCAAGATCGGTGGTGACGTGGTGACCGCCGAGGCTGATGGCGTCGGTATGGACAAGCTTGCCTTCCGCGAAAACGGAGATCGTCGTCGTTCCGCCACCCATGTCGATCGCGGCGCAACCGAGTTCGACCTCGTCGTCGACGAGTGCCGCAAGGCCGCTGGCATAGGGCGTGGCAACCATGCCCTCGACGGAGAGATGGGCGCGGTTGACGCACAGTTCGAGGTTCTTCAGCGTCGCACGCTCGGCCGAAACGACATGCATGTCGACGCCGAGGAGATCGCCGAACATGCCGAGCGGATCGCGGATGCCGCGTTCGCCGTCGAGGGAATAGCCGGTCGCCAGCGAGTGCAGGATGGCACGATCCTGGCGCTGCGACTGCTGGCTTGCCGATACGAGGACACGGCGCAGGTCCGCACCCTCGACCTCCTGGCCGCCGAGATCGATCGTCGCGGTGTAGACGTCGCTGGCGAGACGGCCGGCGGAAACGTTGATGATCAGGCTGTCGAC
>JAEZHO010000125.1 GCA_023416545.1 Pseudomonadota bacterium | reverse complement strand
TGCCAGCAATCTTCATCGAGGAGCTCGATGACGACCTCCCGGATTTCCTTGTCGGTGATGTAATTGCAGCTGCAGACCAGCATTCTCGGGCAACCCGTCAAACATGACCCTTCACGTCCGCTTTTTTTGCGAAAGAGGACACCGTCTGTCAAGATAAAATCGGCGAGCCATTAGCATTCGCTTGTGTTGAGGCCGACATCTCACCGGTACGCCCTAGTGGAAATTGCGGCCCTTCGGCATGACGTCCTCGGGATTCCCTTCGTCCGGAAAGAGGCTTCGTCCGCTTCCCGGACTAATTCCCTCCTGTTTCGGCGCTCTCGGCTTGTGGTAGCTGCCGCATCCGGATCCCAAGGTTTCGTCCGAACGCGGCGAGCCGAAGCGCCGGCCTTCCTTCTGAAGCAGGCCGAGCATGGAGGTTATGTCCTCGATCTCCTCGACCACCGTATGGATGACGCCGTTCACGCTCTGCAGCCGACCCCGGATCTTGACCATGCGGGCGCCCATGACGATGGACCGGAACCGTTCGAAAACCTTTGGCCAGACGATTGCATTGGCAATGCCTGTCTCGTCCTCCAGCGTCATGAAGATCACTCCTTGCGCCGAGCCGGGGCGCTGGCGCACGAGCACGAGGCCGGCGATCGTAACCTTCCGGCCGCTGCGTATCTCCAGAAGGTCGATGCTGCGCACCACTCCCATCCGGCTGAAATCGTCCCGCAGGAATGCCGTCGGGTGAGCCTTGAGAGACAGCGACAGGTAGCGGTAATCCTCGATGACCTCCTCGCCCGGCAGCATGCCCGGCAGCTTTGCCGCGGGCTCCACCTGGAGTTCTCCCTGGGTCACCCGGTCGAACAGTGGCAGCTTGTCGGCGGCCTTTCTGGCATCGAGGCCGCGCACCTGCCAGAGGGCCGCGCGACGGGAGAGCCCGATGGAGCCGAAGGCGTCGGCATCCGCGAGACGCTCAAGATCAGCCTTGTCGAGGCCGGAGCGCAGCCAAAGGTCGCGAATGGAGACATAGCCGCTCCTCCGGTTCTCGATCAGCCGTTCGCGAATGGCCCGTTCCGAAAGGCCCTTGATCTGGCGCAAGCCCAGCCGGACAGCCTTGCGGGTGCGGATCACCCGGCGCATCTCGCGATGCCGCGGATCGATATCCTGCGGCCTGTACGACGCGTCCTCCAGGGAACTGTCCCAGTCTGACAGGTTGACGTCGACCGGTCGCACCTCGACCCCGTGCTCGCGCGCATCGCGCACCAGTTGCGCCGGTGCGTAGAACCCCATCGGCTGCGAGTTCAGGAGCGCCGCACAGAAGACGTCCGGGTAATAGGCCTTTATCCAGCACGAAGCGTAGACCAGCAGGGCGAAGGATGCGGCATGGCTTTCCGGAAACCCGTATTCGGCGAAGCCTTCGATCTGGCTGAAGCAGCGCTCGGCGAATTGTCGGGTGTAACCGTTGGCGGTCATGCCCGAGACCAGGTCGTTCCTGAATTCGTTGACGCGGCCGGACCGCTTGAACGTCGCCATCGACCGTCGCAACCTGTCGGCCTTTGCGGGAGAGAAGCCCGCAGCCGTAATGGCGATCTGCATCACCTGTTCCTGGAACAGCGGTACTCCCAGGGTGCGCTTGAGAACCTCCTTCAATTCCGGCTTCTCATAGCGGATCTCCTCTCCGCGCAGGACCATTTCGCGCCGCTTCAGATAGGGGTGCACCATATTGCCCTGGATCGGCCCCGGGCGAACGATGGCCACCTCGATCACCAGATCATAGAACTCGCGCGGCCTGAGCCGCGGAAGCATGCTCATCTGCGCCCGGCTTTCGATCTGGAAGACCCCGACGGTATCGGCACGGCAGATCATGTCGTAGACATCGTCCCTCTGGTCCTGCAGCAGCCCGGCAAGGGTCCGGACCTCGCGGTAATGGTTTTCCATCAGCGCCAGTGCCTTCTTCAGGCAGGTCAGCATGCCGAGCGCCAGCACGTCGATCTTGAGAAGCTTCAGCGTATCGAGGTCGTCCTTGTCCCATTCGATCATGTAGCGGCCCGGCATTGCGGTCTTCATGATCGGGACCACCTCGTCCAGCCGGTCGCGGGTGATCAGGAAGCCTCCCACGTGCTGCGTCAGGTGACGGGGAAAGCCCATCAGTTCCCTGGCATGCGCCATGACCTTCCGTGTGGTCGGATTGGCGAGGTCTAGACCCGCCACCTTTGCCTCCCGCTCCGTGATGCCCTCCTCCGACCATCCCCAGACGGTACTGGCCAGTGCCGCCTGCACGTCTTCCGAAAGACCGAAGGCCTTGGCCACCTCGCGGCCCGCCATCCGGGTCCTGTAGCTGGTCACCGCCGCCGTTAACCCGGCATGGCGGTAGCCGTAATGCTGGTAGATGTACTGGATGATCTCCTCCCGCCGTTCGTGCTCGAAGTCGACGTCGATATCCGGCGGCTCGTTCCTCTCCGTCGAGATGAAACGCTCGAAGAGAAGGGTGGTGAAGGTGGGATTCACCTCGGTAATGCCGAGGCAGTAGCAGACGGCTGAATTTGCTGCGGAGCCGCGACCCTGACACAGGATCTTCAGCACATGGCGGGCATGCCAGACGATGTGGCGGACGGTCAGGAAATAGGGCTCGTACTGCATCTCCCGGATGAGGGTGAGCTCGTAGCGGATCAGTTCGGCGACCTTTTCCGGAACCTTTCCCGGATATCGCTCGCGGGCCCCTTGCCAGGTCAGCCTTTCCAGCGTCTCCGACATCGTCTCTCCGGGAACGCTTTCGTCCGGATAGTTGTGCTGTAACTCGTCGAGCGAGAATTTGAGCCGGCTAAAGAATTTCGCGGCGTTTCCGACCGCCTCCGGATAATCGGCGAAAAGGCGCGCCATTTCCCGCCCTGTCTTCAAATGTCGTTCACCATTCGGCGCCAGCCGGAATCCCGCATCGGCCACGGCGACATGCTCGCGAATTGCCGTCACCACATCGGCAAGCGAACGCCGTTCGGGCAGATGATAAAGGGGCTGGTTGCTTGCCAGGAGCGGAATGCGGCAGCTGGCGGCAACGGTCGCGAAGGCCGCGAAGACGAACCTGTCCTGTCCATCGTAGCTGGGAGAAAGCGTCAGGTAGACAACCGTTCCGAACTTTTCCCGAAGCAGCTTCAGGAAGTCCCCGAGCCTCTTCAGGTAGGCATCGTCCAGGGCACGGACGGGGTCGGGTATGACCGCCAGCATCATCTCATGCCCCCATTCCAGAATATCCCATTCCTCCAGAATGCAGCTGCCCTTCTCCGTCCGCAGGTTTCCCCGGCTGAGAAGACGGCACAGATTGCCCCATCCCTTTCGGTTGATGGGATAGGCGAGCACATCGGGTGTCTGGTCGGCAAAGACGAGGCGAGCTCCGGGCTGCATCCGGCAAGGATGGGGAACATCCCTGTCCTCGCTCGCGCCTTCCTTCCCTCGCCGGCTTCTTTCGGTGAGTTCTCTCGCATGGTTATGGGCCCGCACCACCCCGGCCACGGAATTGCGATCGGCAATCCCGAGACCGGCCATTCCGAGGAGCGATGCCGTCAGCACCATTTCCTCCGGCCTGGATGCGCCCTCCAGGAAGGAGAAGTTGGTCCGGGTGCCGATCTCGCAGAAGGCAGGGGCCGCGGTCATGCGAAAATGCCGTGCAGGTGCCAGGTCGGACGATAGTCCGCCTGGTGATAGTGCCCCTGCCGGTAGACCCAGAAACGGTGCCCGGAGGCGACTTCCAGCCGGAAATAGTCGCGCTCCTCGGCCGCCTGATCCAGCCACCATTCCGGCGAAATGCGTTCCGGCCCTTCGGCACGGGCGACATCATGGAGGACGCGCCGCCATCGGAAGCGGCTCGGCGGCCCATCCGGGAGGATGGCGGCGAAGGCCTCCATCGGCTCCGGTCGCGGCAGGAGCCGCAAGGGCCTTTCCGCCCGGGTGATGGCAGGAGGAGCGGCTTTGCTTCCGTCGACCCCTTGTGAAAGGGCTGGTACCGAACCCGTAGCCCGCTCGGGAATATGGCTTTGGTGAAACCGGAAGCGGCGCAGGACCCCCTCCCCCAGTCTCGCCGAGACACGATCGATCAGGTCCGACAGCGGCGCCTCGTCCGCGTGCTTGCCGACAAGGCTGGCCTGGTCCACCTCGAAAGGATCGTGATGGAGAACATTGAGACGCAGAAGCTCGAAGCCGAAACCTGCATCCAGTTCGTCATGCACGGCCTTCAGGCGTTCGGTGAACAGGCCGGCGATCCTGGTGGCATCCCGCAGCGGCCGGGACGCCCCGGCGACGATGCGGAAGACGCGGCCATCCACCCGGAAGAGCACGAGTTCGAAAACCCGTCCTCCCGCGCCGCGCGCCTCCAGGCTCGAGCAGAGCGACTGGGCCACGCGGGAAGTGAGTCCCAGGATTTCCTCTTCCGCCTGGATCACTTCCGCCAGCTTGCGCTCGACCGACAGAAAGGCCACCGGACGGCGCGGCGAGATGGGCTCCTCCACCCCGCCCAGCGCCTGGTCGAACCGGAGCAGGAGATGGCTGCCGAACCGGCGCGCCAAGGGCGCCCGCGGCACCGAGAAAAGGTTTCCTACCTGTTTCAATCCGAGCTTGTTCAGCGCCCCGACGGTTTCGCTTCCGATCCTCAGGCAGGCGACCGGCAAGGGCCGGAGCACTTCTTCGGCGGCACCGTTCGGGATCACCCCGCCCGCTCGGAAGCGACAGGCGGCCCAGGACAGGCCCGGCGACCCTGAAATCGCTCCCTGGACCTTGAACCCCATCTGGAGGAGGCGAAGCAGGATATCGTCGAGCAGTGCCTGTTCTCCGCCGAAAAGATGCGAGCAGCCGGTAATGTCCAGGAACAGGCCGTCACTGCCGTCCAGTGCCACCAGTGGCGTATAGCGATCGCACCAGTCGGCAAGCGCTTCCAGGAGCGTACCGTCGGCCGCGGGATCCTCTTCGAGGACATCGATCGTGGGATGCATGGCCCGCGCCTCGGCGAGACCCTGGCCCTGCCGCAGGCCGAGTTCCGCCGCCTGTTCGTCCAGCGCCGTCAGGCGGATGGCATTGTCCCGCCGTCCTGAACACAGCAAGGGCGGATGGTCAGGACGCCCTGTCAAACGCCAGGAGGCGCCCCACAGCCGGCGCGCGATCCGGTCTGTCGGCAGGTGCGGGAAGACCAGCGCCAGGATGCGTTGCCCCGTTGACGTAAAGGCGAGCCGGTTCTGGCCGGGCGAGAGAAAATTGGCGGTCACGGGAATTCCACTCCAGAGTAAGAGCGAGCGGAGCCGGGTTGCGGCTCTTTTCAAGCGTCAGATGGAAGACGGGAAAGCCGATGCTGCCGCCAAGCATGGCTCCATTGGGAAGGACCCGCTCCGAAGCGGGGCCGGGTTCGGCATGGAAACGGAAGGCGGCGCTGCTGGCCTCCTCCTCGCCCGCATGCCGCAAAAGCAAGATCGGCCGCCTCGCCGACTTTGCTCGCAGGCTGAGCCTCCGGCTCTCGGACAGGCCAAAAGACG
>JAEZHO010000120.1 GCA_023416545.1 Pseudomonadota bacterium | reverse complement strand
GGCTGGGACAGCCGGCACGGCGGCTTCTTCTACAATCTCGACTGGTCCGACCGGCCCGACATGCGCCACAAGCTCTGGTGGCCGATGGCCGAGGGCGTCGGCGCCGCCGCCTTCCTCATCGCCCACCGGCCGGGCGATTTCCACGAGAGCTGGTACCGCCGCATCTGGGACGTCATCGCCCGCCACCACATCGACGGCGCGCATGGCGGCTGGCACGAGCAGCTGAGCGAGGACATGCAGCCCGCCTATTCGCTGTTCGCCGGCAAGGGCGACATCTACCACGCGCTGCAGGCCTGCCTCATCCCCCTCTTTCCGGCGACCGGAAGCCTCATCCGCGCCATCGAGGAGACCGAAGGCCGGCTCTGACAGGCGCGCATCCCTGGTCGGCGCCGGGTCGGAACCTCCACGCCGATCATCAGTTGTCGGGTGACAATTGGATGACGGGTGACGCCAGCGATGACCGAAGTTCTTGCCTCCGAATTTTCCTATCATTCCCCCGTGGACATCCGGATCCTGTTCCTGAGGATTTTCGGCGCCCTCTTCCTCTGCGGGCTCATCGGACTGGAACGCGAAATCCGCAACAACACGGCCGGTATCCGCACCAACATGCTGATCGGCCTTTCCGCCACCATCTATTCGCTCGTGACGCTGCACATGCTGCAGACCATGACCGGCGACAGCGACGCCACCCGGATGGACCCGATCCGTCTGGTCGAGGCAGTGACGTCCGGGGTGGCCTTCCTGGCGGCCGGCGTCGTCGTCTATACCCGGGGCGATGTCCGCGGGCTCACGACGGGCGCAAGCATGTGGCTTTCGGCGGGCGTCGGCCTGACGGTCGGGCTCGGCATGTGGATCGTCGCCATCGTCGCCACCATCACCGGCGTCATCGTGCTCTGGCTCCTGCGCAAGACTGAGATCGCCCTCGGCATCAAGGAGGAGGAGGACGGAGGCAGGGGCTAGTCGCCTCCCGACATCATCGAACGGATCCGGCTTGCCAGCATCTCGTAATCGTAGGGCTTGTTGACGAGGGTCGTGTTCTCCAGCCCGTCCATTTCCGAAACCTTGCGGTCGCCCGTCGCAAAGATGACCGGCAGCGTCGGAAACCTCTGCCGGACTTCCCGGACCAGCTGCACGCCGCTCATGTCGGGCAGGTGAACGTCGGCCACCAGCACGTCGATCGGATGGTCCGCCGCAGCGGCGATCGCCTCTCCCGCAGTTCCCGCCTCGATGACGGTCATCCCCGCGTCCTGCAGGAAGTCCGCCGTGGAGATGCGGATCAACGCCTCATCCTCGCAGAGCAGAACCTTGATCGGAGCATCCTTTTGGGCGGGCTGCTGTTCCGGCGCCGCCTTGCGCAGGGCGCCCTCGCCCCTGCCCTGTTCGATCGCCTGCCGGATCTTCCTCGCGAGAGCTTCCCGCGTATAGGGCTTGCTCAGCAGGTTGACGCCGGGATCGAGCCGCCCGCCATGGACGATCGAATTTTCCGTATATCCCGAGGTGAAGAGCACCCCGAGCATCGGCAGGCGCTCCTTTGCCTTGCGGGCAAGATCGCGGCTTCTGAGCCGCCCCGGCATCACCACGTCGGTGAAGAGCAGGTCGATCGCAGCGCCGCTCTCGACGATCGCAAGCGCACTGTCCGCATCCTTGGCCCGAAGCACCTTGTAGCCGAGTTCGGCCAGGAGGCCGACCGCGACCTCGCGGACCGCCTCGTCATCCTCCACGACGAGCACAGTCTCCGTCCCACCGGTGACCGGACCGCCAAGGCTATCGGCGATGACGTCCTCCGCCTCCAGCGAACGGGGCAGATAGATCCTCACCGTCGTTCCGCTGCCCGGCTCGCTGTAGATCTTGATGTGTCCGCCCGACTGCTTGACGAAGCCGTAGACCATCGAAAGGCCGAGCCCCGTTCCCTTGCCGTCGGGCTTGGTCGTGAAGAAGGGATCGAAGACCTTTTCCAGGACGTCCGCCGTCATGCCGCAACCGGTATCGCTGACCGCAAGCATGACGTACTGGCCGGGCTTCACGTCATAGGCGTTGCGGGCATACTCGTCGTCCAGGAAGGCATTGCCGAGCTCGATGGTCAGCTTGCCCTCTCCATCCATCGCATCGCGCGCGTTGATCGCAAGGTTCAGAAGGGCGTTCTCGACATTGCTCGGGTCGACGAGCGTATTCCACAGTCCGCCGCCGACGATGGTGTCGATCTCGATCGCCTCGCCGAGGCTGCGGCGCAGAAGCTGGTCGGTGTCGCGGATCAGCCGCGAGAGATTGATGACCTTCGGCTCGAGCGGCTGTCGGCGTCCGAAGGAAAGGAGCTGCGAGGCAAGCCTTGCGCCCCGCGTGGCGCCCGCAAGCGCCCCAGCGATGCGTTTCTCGGCGACCTCGTTCCCCGCGAGATCTCGCCCGAGGAGCTGGAGGTTGCCGCTGATGACCTGCAGCAGGTTGTTGAAGTCATGGGCGATGCCGCCGGCGAGGTTGCCGATAGCCTCCATCTTCTGGCTCTGGCGCAGGGCTTCCTGGGTACGCTCCAGTTCCTGCGTGCGCGCCTCGATCGTCTGGCCGAGCGATTCCGCCAGGATTTCGAGGTGGGACTCCGTCTGCTTCTGCTCTTCGATATCGGTATTGGTCGCGACCCAGAGAACGATGTCGCCGGCACTGTTGGTCAGGGGCGCCGCGCGGCTGATGAACCACCTGTAGGCGCCGTCATTGCGGCGCAGCCTAAGTTCGACCTCGAAGAGCTGTCCGGTGCGCAGGCACTGCTGCCACTCGGCAGATACTCGCTCGGCATCGTCCGGATGGACCATGTTCGAACGCGTGTTCGCGTCGAAATGCAGTTTCTGCATTCCGCTGTAGCGGTAGACCTGGTCGCTGCACCAGTCCACCTCGCCGTCCGGCTTCGCCGTCCATACCTGGTTGGGGAGAGATTCAGCGAGCGTGCGGAAGCGGCTTTCGTTTTCCCTGGCCGTCTCCTGGGCCTGCCGCAACGCGGTGACATCGTGCCCCTGCACGAAAATGCCGAAGACCTTGTCGTCCGCGTCCCGGATCGGCTGGTAGACGAAATCCAGGTAGTGCTCCTGGGGACCGTTGTCCCCCCATTCCAGGACGACCCTCGCCGCGTTGGCGGCGTAGGGCTCGCCGGTCTCGTAGACCTCATCCAGAAGCTCGTAGAAGCCCTGGCCGTTGAGGTCCGGCAGCGCATCCTTCACCGACTTGCCGATCAGGTCCTCCCGACCGACCAGTTGCCGGTAGGAGCGGTTGGCGATGGTGAAGACATGCTCCGGACCGCGCAGGACCGCCATGAAGCCCGGCGCCTGCTCGAACAGGTTGCGCAGATACTCGCGCTCCTCCCCGAGAATCCGGTTCTGCCCCTGGACCGCATCGACCCGGCGCATGAGGTCGGTCTGCATCTTCCAGTCGTTCGTCGTGCCGCCCTGGCGCAGGGTATGGAGTTCCGTCACGTCCACCGTGTGCTGGAAGATGAAGTCGACCTTGCCGTCCGCATCCTTGACCGGCGTATGCGTCGCGCTCCAATAGCGGTTCTCCATCAGCCCCTCGGGACCGGCGATGGGATAGGGAATGAGCGGGAGGTGGTCGATCTCCCCGGTCGCCAGAACCCGCGCAAAGGACTCGCGCAGTATCTTCCCGTGCCCAGAATCCGGGTCACTGGGAAAGACGTCAAACATGAGATGACCGATGACCTCTTCTTCCGACCGGGAGGTCACGGCGAGATATGCGTCATTCGCTCCGACTATACGCAGGTCCCTGTCGACGACGACATAGGGATTCGGAGAGAGATTGAACAACTCGTTCAGATCGAAATTCGATAGGCCAGTCCGCCGAAACATACCCATTCCCATGCCAGATCAAGCACTGGTTATATATCTTCCTCCGGCGATGACAATTGCCCGGCTCGGTTGCGCCGATGGGCATGTCGTGATGCCGGCGCCAATCGGCCGGTCACCCGTCACGGACCTGCGCATTCGACAGGCCCCGAGGCATCGCACGGCATTAAATCGATGCCACCCGGTCGCGGACGTGCTAACGTGCCGGCGCGGCGCAACTGCTGCCACTCCTGGACGTTCATCGGACGTCTTGGCCTTTTGGCCGGAAGACCTGACATCATGGGAGGATGATATGCAGAACGTTACCTGGCAAAGACCTGTGAGGACCAGCGTCAGCGCCGTCTCCAACGCCTACGAAGCCCTCGATCTCCTCGACCATCACTGGCCGAACATAAAGGGCCCGCGGTTCATCACGGCGCGCCATGCCTGCCTTGCGGCCCTGGACGGCCGCGAGACCGCCGAGATTGCGCGCGAACGCTTCAAGGAAGCCGTCGCCGAGGCGCAACTGAACTAGTCCTGCCCGAAGGGAACAAGCCCGGGGCCTTGTCGTTTAGCTGTCGAAGCAAACGCAAGGCTCCGCGATGAATACTGTCCCTACGTTCAATGCTCCGGTCTCCCGCCTCGCCCAGCTCCCCCGCATCTATTACATCCACCCGCTCCTCCTGAAGGGATACGAAGCCTGGGAGGAGGTCTTCGCGCATGCCCAGGCGCTCGGTTTCGACTGGGTGCTGACCGCCCCCCTGTTCCGGCGCGGCCGCGGCGCGAGCGTCTTCGTCTCAAGCGACTTCGATCGCCTCGATCCCGGCCTCGGACTTGGCGAGGAGGTCGAGGCCGGCCTCTCCCGCCTCTCGAAGATGGCCGAGAGCCACGGCCTGCGGCTGATGCTCGATCTGGTCATCGACCGGGTGGCTGAAGAAGATCGCGGCAATGGCGACATCGCCGCCGACCCCCGGATCGGGCCGGATGCGGGCTGCAGCCGCTTCCTGGATCTCGCCCCGAGCGAGACCACGTACAACTATCTGGAGGAATGGCGCGACCGAATCGGCAGGATTGTCGCGTCCGGTGTATCCGGCTTCCGCTGCCTCGGCATCGACCGCGTCCCCGAGGAGGCATGGGCCTCGCTCGTCAAGACGGCTCGGAACAGGCG
>JAEZHO010000143.1 GCA_023416545.1 Pseudomonadota bacterium | reverse complement strand
GCCATGGACCGGCTTCGCGACAAGTTCGGCAAGGCGGCGGTCGAAACCGGCTATACGTTCGGCGACCGCAGGCGCGATCACTGACATGTGATGACGCGCCGCCCTCAATCCGATTCGTTACATTCTTCGGCAAATCTTCATTAATTCACCGCTGGTAATCTCCCCGCTCAGTATTGCGTAAAGAGGTTCTCCATGCTGCGTCGTCTCGCGTTTGGTGTCGGGCTCCTGTCCGCCACGATCCTTTCCCATCCCGCCCTCGCCGAAATCGAACATACGCTGCAGATCGTCGTCTCCAAGAGCAACCAGTCGATGACCGTTTATGACGGGGACAAGGTCATCGCGACCACGCGGGTCTCCACGGGCAAGGCTGGTCATTCGACGCCGAGCGGCATCTTCTCCATCCTGGAAAAGCGCCGCTACCACGAATCCAACATCTATTCGAACGCGCCCATGCCGTTCATGCAGAGACTGACATGGTCCGGCATTGCGCTTCACGAAGGCCATGTGCCGGACTACCCAGCCTCGCACGGCTGCGTGCGGCTTCCTCCGGGCTTTGCCAAGACGCTCTTCGGGATGACGGAGCGCGGCGTCCACGTGATCGTCGCAGACGCACCGGTGACGCCGGCCTCGATCACCCATGCCAACCTCTTCGCCCCTCTCAAGCCGCTGCAATCGGAACCGCTGATGTCGGACATCGACCTGAGGCCGACCGTCAAGCGGGAGGCATCCGAAGCCTATGAAGTGGCGATGGCGGAGGGCGCGACCGACCCCACGCTGACCGGTTCCATCGAACCGCAGGACGCCCGGCCGCTGCGAATCCTCGTCAAGCGGCGCGAGTTGCGCGAGACGGTGCAGGACGTACAGGCCATGCTGAACGATCTCGGCTTCGATGCGGGAACGCCCGACGGACTGATGGGCTCGAAGACGCAGGCGGCAATCGCCGGCTTCAAGCGGTGGAAGGAGCTTCCCCCGGGCTCGGCGCTGACCAGGGAGTTTCTTTCCGCGCTCCATCGCTCTTCCGGCAAGCAGGAACCGCCTGCGGCGCAACTCCTCGTCCGCCGCAATTTCGCACCGCTCTTCGAGGCACCCGTCGGCCTGAAGAGCCCTGAGACCCCGCTCGGCACGCACTTCTTCACGGCAAGCAACGTGAACCGCACTGAAGGTAGCGCCGAGTGGCACGCGCTGACCCTTCCGAACCATCTCACGCCGGCGGACCGCAAGCGACTGGACATCGGCGCGGACACGGCTGCTTCATCCGCATCCGGAGCGCTCGACCGCCTCGACATCCCCGCCGATATCCGCGAGCGCATCGCTTCGCTGCTGACCGACGGCACCTCCATGACGATCACCGACGAGGGCCTGGGACCGGAGACCGGAAAGGGCACCGACTTCATCACCCTGACCCGTTCCGAGGCTCAGCTTGCCGAGGCCCGGACTGCGGCGGCAAAGCCGAAGCAGGTCCGCCAGAAGCCGGCCCGCGCCTATCGCAACGGCGTCGGCCTCTACTGAGGCCGGTTATACGAGTTCGACGTCCAGCACTCCCGGCGCTGCCCTCAGCGCGGCGGCGATTTCCGGGGAAATACGGAACTTCTCCGCCAGTTCGACCTCGATCTCGCGCTGCCCGTCGTCCTTGATGACGACGAAGGAGACCAGCCCGTCGCCCCGCGCGTTCAGGTGGCGGGTCACCGTCTTCAGGGGACCTGAATCCCGGACATAAAGGCGCAGGGCCTTCTGCATCCGCACCGACTGCTCCTCCAGCGAGGCAACCGTCTGGATGCGCAGGCCGATGCCTTCCGGACGCTCGTCGGCCTGAACCGTGATGACGAGCGATTTGCCCGGCTCCAGCAGGTCGCGATACTGCGCCAGCGCCTCGGAAAAAAGCACGGCCTCGAACTGGCCCGAGGCATCGGAGAAGGTGACGATCCCCATCTTGTTGCCGGTTCGGGTCTTGCGCTCCTGGCGCCCGGTGACCGTTCCGGCAAGACGCCCCGCCGTCGCCCCCTTCTTCACCGCCACGGAGAAGTCCGCAAAGCTCTGGACGCGCATCTTCGCCAGCACGTCGCCATAGGAATCCAGCGGGTGCGCGGAGAGATAGAAACCGAGCACCTGGTATTCCCGCATCAGCTTCTCGGACGGAACCCAGGGCGAGAAAGGCGGGAAGATCAGCGTCTCGGGGCCGGCCGCGGAAGACGAGCCGAACATGTCGGACTGGCCGCTCGTCTTGTTTTCCTGGGCGCGCTGGGCATAGCCGATGATGCGATCGAGGCCGCCGATCAGTTCGGCACGGTCGCGGCCGAAGCAGTCGAAGGCGCCGGCGCAGATGAGGCTTTCCAGCACGCGGCGGTTGATCTGCTTCGGATCGATGCGCAGGCAGAAGTCCTCGATCGACGCGAAGGGCCGGTCGCCGCGGACCTCGACGATGTGTTCGACGGCGGCTTCGCCGACGCCCTTGATGGCCGCGAGCGCATAGTAGATCCGGTTGTCGTCGGTCTCGAAACGACGGAACGAGGTCTGCACCGACGGCGGCACGACGGTGATGCCGAGGCGGGCCGCGTCCTGGCGGAAATCGTTCAGCTTTTCCGTATTCGCCATGTCGAACGTCATCGACGCGGCAAGGAATTCGGCCGGATAATGGGCCTTCATGAAGGCCGTCTGGTAGGAAACGATGGCGTAGGCGGCGGCGTGCGACTTGTTGAAGCCGTAATTGGCGAACTTGGCGAGAAGGTCAAAGATCAGGTCGGCCTGCGGCTTCAACACACCGTTCTTGACCGCGCCATCGACGAAGCGGGCCCGCTGCTTGTCCATCTCCTCCTTGATCTTCTTGCCCATCGCCCGGCGCAGGAGGTCCGCCTCTCCGAGCGAATAGCCGGACAGGACCTGGGCGATCTGCATCACCTGCTCCTGGTAGACGATGACGCCCTGGGTCTCCTTGAGGAGATAGTCGATCTTCGGATGAACCGACTCGATCTCCTCCTCGCCATGCTTGCGGGCATTGTAGACCGGGATGTTCTCCATCGGGCCCGGGCGATAGAGCGCCACGAGCGCGATGATGTCCTCGATGCAGTCCGGCCGCATGCCGATCAGCGCCTTGCGCATGCCGGCACTTTCCACCTGGAAGACCCCGATCGTCTCCCCGCGGGAGAGCATTTCGTAGGTCTTCTCGTCATCCAGCGGAATGGCGGCGAGGTCGACATGGATGCCGCGCTTGGCGACGTAGTCGACCGCGGTCTTCAATACGGTGAGCGTCTTCAGGCCGAGGAAGTCGAACTTGACCAGTCCCGCCTGCTCGACCCATTTCATGTTGAACTGGGTGACCGGCATGTCGGAGCGCGGATCGCGATACATCGGCACGAGCTTCGACAGCGGCCGGTCGCCGATCACGATGCCGGCGGCGTGGGTCGATGCATGCCGGTAGAGGCCTTCGATCTTCTGGGCGATGTCAAGCAGCCGGGCGACGACCGGTTCCTTCTCCGCCTCTTCCTGGAGGCGGGGCTCCTCCTCGATCGCCTTGGAAAGCGGCGTCGGGTTGGCGGGATTGTTCGGCACCAGCTTGCAGATCTTGTCGACCTGGCCATAGGGCATTTCCAGCACGCGCCCGACGTCGCGCAACGCCGCCCGCGCCTGCAGCGATCCGAAGGTGATGATCTGGGCCACCTGCTCGCGGCCATACTTTTGCTGGACGTAGCGGATCACCTCTTCGCGCCGGTCTTGGCAGAAGTCGATGTCGAAGTCGGGCATCGAGACGCGCTCGGGATTGAGGAAGCGTTCGAAGAGCAGCGAGAAGCGGAGCGGATCGACATCGGTGATCGTCAGCGCATAGGCGACCAGCGAACCGGCGCCCGATCCACGGCCGGGACCGACGGGGATGTTGTTCTGCTTCGCCCACTTGATGAAGTCCGAAACGATCAGGAAGTAGCCCGGGAACTTCATCCTCTCGATGACGCTCAGCTCGAAGTCGAGGCGCTCGCGATAGTCCTGCTCCGTATAGCCGGGGCTGATGCCGAGAGCGGCAATGCGCCGCTCCAGACCTTCGATCGACTGCCGGCGCAACTCCTCCGTCTCCGCGCGCTCGGCCTCTTCCGGATCGGCCGTGGCGCCGGTGAAGCGCGGCAGGATGGGAGCGCGGGTGTTGAGGATGAATGAACAGCGCCGGGCGATCTCGACCGTGTTGGCGAGCGCCTCCGGCAGATCGG
>JAEZHO010000139.1 GCA_023416545.1 Pseudomonadota bacterium | reverse complement strand
TGGATTCCTCTTCGAATGCTGGCAGGGAGCAATTCCCGGCAGTTTTGGACAAGAATGTGGGCTGCGCTATAGCATCCGGGGTGCAGAACGCAAAGCCAAACGGGAAGGCGGAATGCCTTTTCCTGGTACCGGGATGCCTTCACTTTGGTCGGAGATACCATTGCCACGAAAGGCGATGGTAAAGGATGATCGTAGTCTGGAATCATCGGAACCACCCATGCGCAAAATTCTCCTGGTCACGGCCTGCCTCCTGATCGCTTCGCCGGTGTCGGCCGGGGATGCGGTCGACCCTGTCCGGGAGGTCATGGACATCACCGCCAGGAACTGGTCCAGCAGCGAGGACGAATGGATCTACCTCTTCGACCCCGAACCCCTCGGTCGACTGTTCAGCCGGACCTTCCAGGCTGCCTATGCCGAGGCGTCGAAGCGGCCTGCCTACGATACCGACGACGGAAGCCCGGGCGATCCGTTCGGCTATGACGTCGTCACCGCGTCGCAGGATGGTTGCCCGCTGGAGGATCTCGCCGTTTCGGCGGGTCCGGAAGAACAGGGCATCACCCGGGTGCGGGTGACCTTCAAGCTGTGGCGCTGTCTCGACCAACCGGAACTGCGGGAAAGCGTGAACGAGGTGCATTTCGACGTGACGAGCGAGGACGGCCGGTTCGTCATCAGCGACATTCACCGCGTCGAGGCCGGCGACGAGGATTCCGTGCTTGCCGAGATGAGGCAGCACGTCACGGAAACCTATTGAATGGAAAGCGGTGGCTTCCTAAATTTCCCTCGCGACCCTTGCGTTTTTGCAGGATCGCCTGTATGCGCACCACCATTCCACACGTAAGGCATGGGATCGTCCGGGAGAAATCCGGGCCTTTCCGCCGGTGGCATTCCTCGAAGAGGGGTGCTGTTCGCCTTGCGGAGGTTCAACCGGAAAAGGAGAAAAAGGCATGGCATTGCCTGATTTCAGCATGCGCCAGCTTCTGGAAGCTGGTGTTCACTTCGGCCACCAGACCCACCGCTGGAACCCGAAGATGAAGCCGTACATCTTCGGCGACCGCAACAACATCCACATCATCGACCTTGCTCAGACCGTGCCGATGCTGTCGCGCGCGCTGCAGGTCATCTCGGATACCGTTGCCCGCGGCGGACGCGTTCTTTTCGTCGGCACCAAGCGCCAGGCGTCTGAACTCATCGCCGACTCGGCCAAGCGTTCGGCCCAGTACTACGTTAACTCCCGCTGGCTCGGCGGCATGATGACGAACTGGAAGACCATTTCGAACTCGATCGCACGCCTGCGCAAGCTCGACGAAATCCTCTCGTCGGAAGCGTCCGGCTACTCCAAGAAGGAGCGCCTGACCCTCGAGCGCGAGCGCGAGAAGCTCGAAAAGGCCCTCGGCGGTATCCGCGACATGGGCGGCACGCCGGACCTGATGTTCATCATCGACACCAACAAGGAAAAGATCGCGATCGACGAAGCGAAGCGCCTGGGCATCCCGGTCGTCGCCATCATCGACTCGAACTGCGATCCGGACCTGATCGACTACCCGATCCCGGGCAACGACGACGCCTCGCGCGCCATCGCTCTCTACTGCGACCTGATCGCACGCGCTGCCATCGACGGCATCGCTCGCCAGCAGGGTGCATCCGGCCGTGATCTCGGCGCATCCGCCGAAACCCCGGTCGAGCCGGCCCTCGAGGGCGAGGCTGAGGCTCAGGCCTGATCTCCGGCAAAGGCGGCGCTCGCGCCGCCTTTCTTGTCCGGGTCGAGGCAAGTCTCCCCGGCAAGGGTTCATGACCCTGTCACACATCCGGGTACATTCGTCCCCAACGCTGCCTTAGCCGATGTTCTTCCGGCAAGGTGATCTTGAAACAAGAGGCACACAATGACCGAAATCACAGCCGCAATGGTGAAGGAACTGCGCGAAAAGACCGGCGCAGGCATGATGGACTGCAAGAAGGCACTCGCCGAAACCAACGGTGACATGGAAGCGGCGATCGACTGGCTGCGCGCCAAGGGTATCGCCAAGGCCGACAAGAAGTCGGGCCGCACCGCCGCCGAAGGTCTGGTCGGCATTGCCAGCGCAGGCACCAAGGCTGTTGTCGTGGAAGTCAATTCCGAAACCGACTTCGTCGCCCGTAACGACGCCTTCCAGGATCTCGTTCGCGGCGTTGCCCAGGTTGCCCTGTCGACCGACGGTTCCGTCGATGCGATCGGCGCCGCCACCTACCCGGCCTCCGGCAAGTCGGTCACCGACACCATCAAGGACGCGATCGCAACCATCGGCGAGAACATGAGCCTCCGCCGCTCGGCAATGCTCTCCGTCGATGACGGCGTCGTCGCCACCTACATCCACAACGCTGCTGCCGACGGCCTCGGCAAGCTCGGCGTCCTCGTCGCCCTCAAGTCGACCGGCAACAAGGATGCGCTGGCTGCAATCGGCCGCCAGGTGGCAATGCACGTCGCCGCGACCGCGCCGCTGGCAATCCGCGCCGAGGAAGTCGATGCCGCCGTTGCCGAACGCGAGCGCAACGTCTTCATCGAGCAGTCCCGCGCCTCCGGCAAGCCGGATGCCATCATCGAGAAGATGGTCGAGGGCCGCATGCGCAAGTTCTTCGAGGAAGTCGCACTTCTCTCGCAGGCTTTCGTCATCAACCCCGACCTGACCGTCGCAGCTGCCGTCAAGGAAGCGGAAAAGGAAGTCGGCGCGCCGATCGAAGTGACCGGCATGGTTCGCCTGCTCCTCGGCGAAGGCGTCGAGAAGGAAGAGTCCGACTTCGCAGCAGAAGTGGCTGCAGCCGCCAAGGGCTGATTTAGCTCATCTTGATTGGTGAAACCGAAGGGCATCGCGTGACAACGCGGTGCCCTTCGTGTATCCGCAACCCGTCTGATCCTCAGGAGTGCCCATGTCCCCGAAGCCCATCTACAAGCGCGTTCTTCTCAAGGCCTCCGGTGAAGCCCTGATGGGCAGCCAAGGCTTCGGAATCGATGTCGCGGTCGCTGATCGGATCGCATCCGACATCGCCGCAGCCCGCGCCATGGGGGTCGAGGTCGGCGTCGTGGTCGGCGGCGGCAACATCTTCCGCGGCGTGGCCGTGGCCTCCAAGGGCGGCGATCGCGTCACCGGCGACCACATGGGCATGCTCGCGACCGTCATCAATGCGCTCGCCCTCGCCACCTCGCTCCGCAAGCTCGACATCGAGACGGTCGTCCTGTCGGCGATCGCCATGCCGGAGATCTGCGAGAGCTTCACGCAGCTGCGGACCTTGCATCACCTGGAGCAGGGCAGGGTGGTGATCTTCGCCGGCGGCACCGGAAACCCGTTCTTCACCACCGATTCGGCCGCAGCCCTGCGCGCTGCCGAAATCGGCGCCGAAGCGATCTTCAAGGGTACCCAGGTCGACGGCATCTATTCGGCCGATCCGAAGAAGGATCCGACGGCCACCCGCTTCGAGACCTTGACCCATGGCGAAGTCCTCGAGAAGGGCCTTGCCGTCATGGACGTGGCGGCCGTTGCGCTGGCCCGGGAGAATTCGATCCCGATCATCGTGTTCTCCATTCACGAAAAGGGCGGCTTCGCCCAGATATTGACCGGCGGCGGCCGCAAGACCATCGTTGCCGACACCTGAGCCGCCGACACCAAAGTAAAGAGCAAGACAGGGAGTAGACGGATGACTGGAGCCATCGATCTCAACGACATCAAGCGCCGCATGGACGGCGCGATCAACGCCTTCAAGAGCGATATCGCCTCGCTGCGGACCGGTCGTGCATCGGCCAACATCCTCGATCCCGTGATGGTCGAGGCCTACGGTTCGCGCGTGCCGCTCAACCAGGTCGCCAACATCACTGTTCCCGAGCCCCGCATGCTGGGCGTCTCCATCTGGGACAAGTCCATGGTCGGCGCCGTCGACCGCGCCATCCGCGAGTCGCATCTCGGCCTCAATCCGATCGTCGACGGCCAGAACCTGCGCATCCCGCTTCCCGAGCTGAACGAGGAGCGCCGCAAGTCGCTCGTCAAGGTTGCCCATGACTATGCCGAAAAGGCCAAGGTGGCCGTCCGCCACGTGCGCCGCGACGGCATGGACAGCCTGAAAAAAGCCGAGAAGGATGGCGACATCGGTCAGGACGAAAGCCGCTCGCTTTCCGAGAAGGTCCAGAAGATGACAGATGATATGATTTCGGAAGTTGACCGCTTGCTCGTCGAGAAGGAAAAGGAAATCATGCAGGTCTAGGTCGGCCTGCATCGCGCTCCCGGCATCCGACAATCGGAACTTTCATGACGAAACTCGATCTCCCGGTCATTCCCCAGCATGTTGCCATCATCATGGACGGCAACGGAAGGTGGGCAAAGCAGCGCGGCCTGCCGCGCACGATCGGCCACAACAAGGGGGTCGAGGCGGTTCGCGAAACGGTCAAGGCGGCCGGCGAGTGCGGCGTGAATTATCTCACGCTCTTCGCCTTCTCATCGGAGAACTGGTCGCGACCTGAAGCGGAGGTGGAGGATCTTCTCGGTCTGCTCCGCCGGTTCATCCGGCGCGATCTCGCCGACCTGCATCGCGAAAACATCCGCATCCGCATCATCGGCGAGCGTCATAAGCTCCGAAGCGATATCCTCCCCCTTCTGCTCGAAGCCGAGGAGACCACCCGCGACAATACCGCGATGACGCTGGTGATCGCCTTCAACTACGGCGCGCGAGACGAGATCACGCGTGCCGCGGCGCAATTGGTGAAGGACGTGCAGGCCGGCCTCGTGGACCCGCAGGATATCGGTCCCGACGCGATCGAGAGCCGGCTCGACACCGCCGGCATCCCGGATCCCGACCTGATCATCCGCACCAGCGGCGAGGAGCGCCTCTCCAACTTCCTGCTCTGGCAGGCGGCCTATTCCGAATTCGTCTTCCTGCCCTGCTACTGGCCGGATTTCGATCGTCAGCAGTTCGAGGAAGCGCTACGCATCTTTGCCGCCCGCGACCGCCGCTTCGGCGGCCTGTCGAATGCCACGACGACGGCGGTGGTCGGCTGATGGCGACGGAACTGGGGCGCCGGGTTGTCTCCGGCCTGGTCATGGCCGCCGTCGTTCTCGCGGCGACCTGGGCCGGCGGTGTTGCCTTCCGCAGTCTTGCCGCGACGATCGCGCTGCTCGTCTATTTCGAATGGTCGACGATCACCCGGCTGACCGAGCGCAACTTCACCGGCAATCTCGTCGGCTGGGTCGGCATCATCCTGCTTTCGGCCAACATTGCCTTCGGCGATGCCGACATGAACATGCCCTTCCTCGGCGGCCTTGCGATCACCATGCTGCTGATCGTCGCGATCGGCGGGGGCACCTGGTGGCTGCCCGGCGGGGTGGTCTATGCGGGCCTGAGCGGCGTCTCGCTTGCCGCGATCCGGGACGGGGGCTTTGCCGGCCTTGCAGCGATCCTTTTCGTCTTCGCCGTCGTCTGGGCGACCGACATCCTCGCATA
>JAEZHO010000136.1 GCA_023416545.1 Pseudomonadota bacterium | reverse complement strand
TCCGCCGTCCGCAGCGAATTCCGGCATCTCGAGCATTTCTACTTCCACAACTGCCTCTACGAGAGCGTATGGAAGAACAACGGCCGCCGTTCGGAAAGAGTGCCGACGGAGGCGATCATCAACGGGTTCGGCAAGGACTACCGGGTCATCTTCGTCGGCGACGCGTCGATGAGCCCCTACGAGATCACCCATCCCGGTGGTTCCGTGGAGCATTGGAACCAGGAAGCCGGAGAGGTGTGGCTTCGCCGCGTGACGGAACATTTCCAGCGCTTCGCCTGGATCAATCCGGTGCCGGACACCCAATGGCCCTATGTCCAGTCGATCGGCATGATGCGCCAGCTTCTCTCCGACCGGATGTATCCGCTGACGCTCGGCGGGCTGGAGCAGGTGACGCGCGTCCTCGGCCGTTAGGGCTTTGCAGTTGCATCATCCGCCTGAATCGATCAGGTTCTGCGGCGGATCTGGGAGGGTGCGATGGCAGAGCCGGAAGTTTTCGGGAAGACGGCGAAGGGGGAGACGGTTCATCGGGTCCGGCTCTCTGGTGGAGGGCTGACGGCAACCGTCATGACATGGGGCGCGGTCATCCAGGATCTGCGCTTGGACGGTCACGAGCCGCCGCTGGTGCTCGGCTTCGAGACGTTCGACAACTATCCGCGGTATTCATCCTATTTCGGCGCCACGCCGGGACGCGTCGCCAACCGTATCACCGGCGGGCGCTTCCGGCTCGACGGCAGGGTCCATCAGCTCGAACTCAACGAGAAGGGCGTCACCCATCTCCACGGCGGAAGCGATGGTATGGCGAAACGGGTCTGGGAGATCGTCGACCTTGCTGCGGACCGGGTGGTGCTGAAGATCACCGACCCCGACGGGCGCGCCGGCTATCCCGGAAACTGCACCGTTACGGCCACCTACCAACTGGCGGGGGACGGCGTGCTTGGCGTCACCTACGAATCGACCGCCGACCAGCCGACGCCCTGCAACATCTGCCAGCACAGCTATTTCAACCTCGACGGGGCGGAGACCACGCTCGGCCACGACATCATGATCGCCGCCGACCATATTCTCGAGGTCGACGAGCGGCAGTGCCCCACCGGGAACCTGACCGCGGTCGAGGGCACGCCTTACGATCTTCGCGTCATGGGGCCGATGGACCGTCCTCAGGGGGAAGGACGTATCCTGTTCGATCACAATTTCTGCCTCTCCGAGGAAAGGGTGGGCAAACGCCCGGTCGCCCTCGCTCGTAGCGCACTTTCCGGCGTGTCGCTTGAGGTTTGCACGACGGAGCAAGGCCTCCAGTTCTATTCCGGCTACAAGCTCGACGTACCCGTCCCCGGCCTCGACGGCCGTCGCTACCCGGCCTTTGCCGGCTTTTGTCTGGAAACCCAGGGCTGGCCGGACGCCGTCAACCACCACGGCTTCCCCGGCACGATCCTGCGCCCGGGCGAGGTGCTGCGCCAGGAGACGGAGTACGTGTTCAGGAAGGAATAGGAGGAGTATTTTGTTGCGAAAAGGCCCGTTCGCCGACGTCAGATCCGGTGTGCCTAATATTCGCGATTGAGAGAAAAATGGAGCGGGTGAAGCGATTCGAACGCTCGACCCCAACCTTGGCAAGGTTGTGCTCTACCCCTGAGCTACACCCGCTCATATCCGCGATCCTGGGGTAGTCAGTGGACCGTGGGCCGCCGTTGTCCGGCGACGGGCGGTATATGGCCTAAGTCGTTTTTGATTGCAACAGGGAAAAGACGATGCAGCCCAGAAATTTTTAAGGGCGGCGCGCCGACCCCGGGTGCCTCTTCAAAATGGCAATGGGCGGGCTCCGTCGAGGGCGCGTTTCGCTTGCCCACAATCGGCGGCCACGATAATCCGAGGGCCGGCGGCGGTACGCCCGCCGGACCTGAGCAACGGACAATCGGCTGACATGAACGACACCGCGATCGCGCCTCCGGCGACCACACCCGAGGATCTCTATGATTTCCTCGACAAGCTCGGCATTTCCCACACGACGAAGACGCATGCCCCGGTCTTCACCGTGGCGGAATCGGTCAGCCTGCGCGACGAGATCCCGGGCGGGCATACAAAGAACCTCTTCGTGAAGGACAAGAAGGACCGTTACTTTGTCCTGACCGTTGAGGAGAACGCGACCGTCGACCTTAAGACGGTCCACAAAATCATCGGTGCCTCCAGCCGGGTGTCGTTCGGCCGGCCCGAGAAGATGATGGAATATCTCGGCGTCGTGCCGGGCTCGGTCACGGTGTTCGGTGCGATCAACGACAAGGGCGGCAATGTCACCTTCGTCCTGGACGAGGACCTGATGCAGCACGAGGTCATCAACGGCCATCCGCTTTCCAACGATGCAACCACGTCGGTCGGTCGAGGCGATCTCATCCGGTTCCTGGAAGCGACGGGCCATACACCGCTTGTCTTGAAAGTCACCGACTGACATACGATGTTTCGCGGCGTATAAAGCGGCGAAGACGATACCGGGAGAGAGCTCATGAGCGGCACAGACAATCCCTATGGCGGCTCCTATGGTGGCCAGATGACCGGCCAGGCCCAGTTCGGCGGCCCGGCCGCAACGAACGGCGGTGAAGCCGGCAACGGCGCCGGCTCCTACATCAAGGATACGACCACGGCGGCCTTCGCGACCGACGTGATGGAGGAATCGCGCCGGCAGCCGGTCCTCGTCGATTTCTGGGCGCCCTGGTGCGGCCCGTGCAAGCAGCTGACGCCGGTCCTGGAACGCGTCGTCAACGAGGCGCAGGGGCGGGTCAGGCTCGTCAAGCTCAACATCGACGACCATCCGGCCATCCCCGGCCAGATGGGCATCCAGTCCATTCCCGCCGTCGTCGCCTTCGTGGACGGCCGGCCGGTCGACGGCTTCATGGGCGCCGTACCGGAGACGCAGATCCGGCAGTTCATCGACAAGGTGGCCGGTCCGGCCGGCGCCGATCAGGCGGCCGAGATCGAGGCCGCCCTCGTCGAGGCCGACGGCCTGCTCGCCACCGGTGACGTCCAGTCGGCGGTGCAGCTCTACGGCGCCGTTCTCCAGGCCGATCCGGAAAACGCAAAGGCAGCCGCCGGGATGATGCGCTGCATGATCGAGCTCGGCGACCTCGCGCGCGCCTCGCAGATGCTGCAGTCCCTTCCGCCGGAAATCGCGGCCGAACCCGCCGTGCAGGCGGTCGCAAAGAAGATCGAGCAGTTCGAGGAGGCCCGCAAGCTGGGCGACCCGGCCGCCCTCGAACATCAGTTGTCCCTTGATCCGGACGATCACGAAGCCCGTATGAAGCTTGCGAAGATACGCAATGCCGAAGGCAAGCGCGAGGAGGCGGCCGATCACCTGCTGATGATCATGCGCAAGGACCGAAGCTTCGACGATGACGGTGCGCGCCGCCAGCTTCTGGAATTCTTCGAAGCGTGGGGGGCGAAGGATCCGACCACCATCGCGGCCCGCCGCCGGATGTCTTCCATCCTGTTCTCCTGAGTTCCTGCTGCCCTGGCAGGCGAAAGGCCACCTTGCGTTGCCGGTCCGCCGCCCCACATTAGCGACAATGGCGGAGAGGGCACGGTACTCGGTGGTCCTATGGAGGATTGGGCCTGATGATTGTGGGTAATGCACGATATGTGAAGCGCGAGGACCTGCCGGAAACGGCACGGGTGTTCCCGCTGACAGGGGCGCTTCTTCTGCCCGGCGGCCAGTTGCCGCTCAATGTTTTCGAGCCACGTTATCTCAGCATGTTCGATGCGGCGCTGGCCGGCGATCGGCTGATCGGCATCGTGCAGCCGGCCTTGTCGGAGCAGGGCGGAACCGACGTCGCGAGGCCGTCGCTCAGCAGCGTCGGCTGCATCGGGCGCATCACCTCCTTTGCCGAGACGGGAGACGGCCGCTACATCGTCTCGCTGAGCGGCGTCTGCCGCTTTCGGCTGCTGGACGAGGTCGGCGAGGGCCATCCCTTCCGTACCTTCAGGATCGCTCCACTGATGGCTGATCTCTCGGCCGAGGACGACGAAGCGAAGGTCGATCGCGCCGAACTGCTGCGTGTGCTTCGCGCCTATCTCGACGCCAACAAGCTCGAAGCGGACTGGGAGAGCGTGGAGCGCGCCGGAAACCGCACCCTGGTGAATTCGCTTTCGATGATGTCGCCCTTCGGGCCGGCCGAGAAGCAGGCGCTGCTCGAGGCTCCCGACCTCAGGACGCGGGCGGAGACGCTGATCGCGATAACCGAAATCCTCCTCGCCCGCGGCGCGGGCGATACCGATACGGTGCTGCAGTAGTCGCCATGGATCAGATCGTCAGCAAGGTCGACCCCAAACTGCTCGAACTCCTCGTCTGCCCGCTGTCGAAGGCAAGGCTCCGCTTCGATCGCGAGGCAAACGAACTCGTCTCGGAAAAGGCGAGGCTTGCCTATCCCATCCGCGACGGCGTGCCGATCATGCTGATCTCGGAGGCACGGCGGCTGGACGAGTAGTTGCCGCCCTCAGATCGGCTGGCCGGTCAGGAGCTTCGGCTGGTTGGGTCCCTCGGTGCCGGCGGCCTCGCCGATGAAGTAGGATTTCAGGGCCGGCAGCCGCTCCACCAGCGACAGGCCGAAATCGCGGGCGATCCGGATCGGCGTGATGTCGTTGGAGAAGAGGCGGTTCAGCACGTCCGTCGTCACGCCCATGCGGAAGGTGTCGAAGCGCCGCCAGGACTGGTAGCGCTCGAGCACGTTCAAGGCGCCGATGTCGAGGCCAAGGCGGTCCGCCTCCACGATCGTCTCGACCAGTGCGGCGACATCCTTGAAGCCCAGGTTGAGGCCCTGTCCCGAGATCGGGTGAATGCCGTGCGCCGCGTCGCCCGCGAGTGCAAAGCGCGGCGCGACGAAGGCGCGCGCCAGGGTCAGCCCGAGCGGGAAGGCTTGCCTGCTGCCGGCGACGGTGATGGCGCCGAGCTTGTGGCCGAAGCGCCGCTGCAATTCCTCCTCGAAGACCAGTTCATCGGCCGCGACGAGATGGTCCGCGTCCTCGCGGCGTTCGGTCCATACCAGCGACGAGCGATTGCCGGTGAGCGGCAGGATCGCGAAGGGGCCGGAGGGGAGGAAGTGTTCCTCAGCCACGCCGTTGTGGGGCCTCTCATGTTCAACCGTCGTGACGATCCCCGACTGGCCATAGTCCCAGCTCACCGTCTTGATGCCCGCCATGTCGCGCAGCTTCGATCTGACGCCGTCGCAGGCGACAAGCAGGCGGGTGTCGATCGTGCTGCCGTCCGACAGGGTGACGGTCGTCCTCGTGCTCGTGGTGGTAAAGCCGGTCGCCGACAGGCCGTGCCTGATGGCAATTCCGAGACGGTCGCAGGCGCCCCTGAGCGCCCGGACCATCGAGACGTTGGGGACCATGTGCGCGAACGGCCGGCCTTCCTCGACGGCGCCGTCGAACGTCAGGAAAACCGGACGCACCGGATCGGAGGTGCGGGAATCGGTGACGACCATCCTGTTGATCGGTTGCGCATCCGGCAGGATCTCCTGCCATACGCCCAGCACCTCGAGCATGCGGCTTGCGGCGGCGATGATCGCGGAGGCGCGCTGGTCCTTCTGCCAGACGTGCTCGGGTGCGGCCTCGATGACCTCGATGTTCAGATGCGGGGCAGACTGCTTCACCGCGACCGCCGCGGAAAGCCCGACATAGCCCCCGCCGACCACCAGCATATCCAGCATTTTTCCATTCTCCCGAGAGACTTGAGAAGACGATATCGTCCATATAGATCATCCGGCACCAGCTTCCTACCATCGGAGTCTTCAGAATGTCGCGCCTGCCCGGATCTCACGCCGCAATGGACCAGTTGCTGTCCACTCTCGATCTGGAGAAGCTGGAGGAAAATCTCTTTCGCGGCAGCAGCCCGCAGGT
>JAEZHO010000132.1 GCA_023416545.1 Pseudomonadota bacterium | reverse complement strand
GAGAGGGGGGCGATCCCGGCGGCGTCGATCCGACCTAGAGCGTCCAATGCGTGCCGGCCGCCATGTCGCTCACCGGCATTTTCCCCTGGATCTGGGGCAGGCGAATGATCGCCTTCAGGCCGGGTTCGTTGTCCATCAGCTGGATATCCCCACCATGGTGCCTGACGATGGCGCGGGCGATCGACATGCCGAGGCCGACCCCGCCGGTCTCCCTGTTGCGGGACTTTTCCAGCCGGAAGAAGGGCGAGAAGACATCCTCCCGCAGGTTCTGCGGAATGCCCGGCCCACGGTCCTCGATGACGATGTCCACCGAGTTGGGCTCCTCGCTGACCGACACCTTGGCGCTGCCGCCGTATCGCACGGCATTCTCGATCAGGTTGCGGATCGCCCGTCGCAGCGCATCAGGCCGGCAGCGGTAAATCACCGGCTCGGTCTCGACATAGTCAACACTCTGGCCCATGTCGGAGAGATTGTCGCACAGGCTCTCCACCAGCGCCGTCAGGTCGACGTTGCGGGTTTCCTCCACCGACGCCTCGCCGCGGGCGAAAGCGACCATGGCTTCCGTCATCGCCTGTATCTCGTCGATCGTCTCCGTCATCCTCCTTTGCGTATCGGGATCCTCGACGAATTCGGCTCGCAGCCGAAGCGAGGTCAGCGGTGTCCGCAGGTCATGGCCGATCGCCGCCAGCATCCTGATGCGGTCGTCCACGAAGCGGTGCAGCCGGTCCTGCATTCGGTTGAAGGCCTCCGCCATCTGCCTGATGTCGTCGGGGCCCTCTTCGGGCAGGAGACCGACGTTCTCTCCCCGGCCGAAGGCTTCGGCGGACGCCGTGAGCTGTCTCAGGGGACGGGCGATGCGTGTCGCCGAAATGATGCCGATGCTGGACAGGATGACGGCGGTCGTCAGAAGCGTGATCAGCGATCTCTGCCAGTCGTCCGGTATGGACTTGTAGTAGGCGGAGTTGAGCCACGTGCCGTCGTTCAGCTTGACGGCGAGCCCCAGCCCGTCCCCGTGCCCGAAGGACACGAAGAGCGCGTCGCGGGGGAGATCCCATATCGGCGCGGAAGGAACAGCCCATCCCTGGCTTGCCTGAGCGGGTCTGAATACGTCGCGGTCCGGGGGGATTTCCACCGCGGAGACCTTGAGGCCCCACTGGGGAGGCAGGTCGACGAGGTTTGCCAGCGGGCGCATCAGTTCCTCCGCCGCCTTCTCGCTCCACGCCAGCGCGGCGGGAGGTTCTTCCGGCGTTATCCAGAAGCGCGAATAGGTGGTTTCCGTCGCCAGCAGCGCTTCCTGCCGCAGGTCGTGCGGGATCGATTCCATCAGCCTCGTGACCGAGGCCGTCCTGCTGAAGAACTCGCTTTTCATGGCGGCTTTCAGAGCCTTGTCCTTTTCGTCCCAGGACAGCAGCATTCCGATCGCCTGCGAGACGATCAGGGCAAGCAAGAGGAGGCCTACGAATTGTGCCGCCAGGCTTCTGCGCCACCAGTACCTCATGAGACGATCACCTCTACCGTAATGCTGTAGCCGCCGCCCCAATGCGTCCTGATGCAACTCGGGTTCTTGGGGTCGCGTTCCACTTTCTTGCGGAGCCGGCTGACCTGGTTGTCGATGCTGCGATCGAAGATCTCGGCGTTGCGTCCGGCCGTCAGGTCCAGCAACTGGTCGCGGCTCAGGACGATGCCCGGATGTTCGAGGAACGCCTTCAGGAGGCGGAATTCGGCTGTGCTCAATGCTATGGCGACCCCGTCTTCGCCGCAGAGCTCCTGGCGCCCGACGTCCAGCGTCCACCGGTCGAACTTGATGATCTTGCCCTTCATCATCTGGCGCTGCTGCAGGGGGAGAGCCTGGACGCGCCGCAGGACGGCGCGGATGCGCGCGAGAAGCTCGCGCGGGTTGAACGGCTTGACGAGATAGTCATCGGCGCCCAGTTCCAGCCCGACGATGCGGTCCGTGTCTTCAGACATGGCGGTGAGAAAGATGACGGGTACCTGGCTCGAGGTTCGCAGTTCGCGACAGAGCGAAATGCCGTCTTCGCCCGGCATCATGATGTCGAGCACAATCAGATCGGGAGAGCCCGTTTCGAGCAGCTTGCGGAGTGCGGGACCGCCATCGGCAAGGCTCACGCGGAAACCCTGCTGGGTCAGGTATTTGCCCACCAGGTCCCGTATGTCCCTGTGATCATCCACGACAGCGATGTGCGGAGCGACATCCATCTCGAGTTGTTCTCCCGCGCGCTGATGCTCGTTCAGGCTTTGTAGCACAGTATGATCTTCCTATGATCAGATTTCGGGTCCTTCGATCCCTCGCCTCTGCTCGGGTGTTGCGAGGGGCGAGCCGGACGGTCCTTGACCCTCCGGCTCCCTGGTGGTGGCAGCAAACTTTGCGACCTTGCTGCGACCGGTGTCTTGAATGAACTGCGTATCAGTTGGGGCGCGAGGCACCCTGGTAATAGTCACCGCTGTCGACGGTCACGCGATCGCCGATCTGCCGATTGTCGCGGCTCGTCTTGCCGAACAGGCTGCGGCCTTCGCCGTTGGCGTAACCGTAGGTGGTGCTGTTGGTCTGGAAGGTGTCGCGGACAGAGCGGGATACGTCCTTGCTCGCGCCTTCGTAGTATTCGCCCTCTGCCAGCGTAGCGGTGGCAGGTGCCAGGATGATCAGCCCGGTAACGGCTGTGGAAACGAGAAACTTCAGCATGATATCTATCCTTTGGTTGTGGGTTCATGCCCTCTGTTGGGCATGGACAACATAGAAGGCGTTTGTCGCACAGCTTTGTCAGGAAGGGCTAAAGTTGTAACAGTGTGTGTCAGGTCGAGAGGCGGCTCGCGAAACACTTCGGACCGCTGCCGGTGATTGCCGCTGCCAGGCTTTCGACGGCACGCAGCAGACTGCCGCCCCTCGTGGGAGGGACGGCAGCAACAACAGGAATGCGGCTTGATAGCGCTTACTGCGGACAGGCGGCGCCGGTATCGGCCCAGGCCTGGATGATCTCGCCGAACACTTCCTGTGTCCCCGGTGCAGGCTCGCGACCGGCGCCGGGTTCCCAACCCCAGCCGACAAGCTCGTCGTGGGCCATGTGCTCGACCAGTTCGGCCATCGTCTTGTCGCCGTTGCGGGCCGGGTCCTTGATCTGCTCGCAGATCTCGCCGAGGGTCTTGCCCTCCCACGCCATTTCGATCGGCGCGAGATGCCAGGCTGGATTGCCGGGGATGCTCTTGATCGTCTCCGCCTGCCCGACGACGGAAACATTCTCCGCGCTATGGCACGTGGTGCACTGCATGCCCGGCAGGCCCATGCCACCGTCGCCGCGGACGACGGGCGGCTGGTGCGCGCGCATGTCGACGCCCTGCAGCGGGCGCTCTGTGGCGGGGTGACAGTTGATACAGCGCGGATGCTGGATCACCTTGCCGGCCTCCTGAAAGAGGGCCAGCGACCGCTCCCTCTCGTCCTGGATCGACTGGAAGGACGACGCGGGCTTCAGCGACTGTGCATCCTGGGCTGCCGACCAGGGGGCGACGGACGTGCCGGCGAGCAGGGCAAGACAGCCGGCTACTCCGGGTAGGA
>JAEZHO010000104.1 GCA_023416545.1 Pseudomonadota bacterium | reverse complement strand
GAAGTGGCACGCCCTAGGGGAGTCGAACCCCTCTTTCCAGAATGAAAATCTGGCGTCCTAACCGATAGACGAAGGGCGCGTGCGGTGAGCGACCTTATAGAGGGGTGATTTTCATCTCGCAAGCGCGAATTTCGCTTCCGCGCAAAAAATATGACAGGCGCCGGATCCGTTCCGGATGCCCGCGATAGTCAAGCGACATCAGCAACTTAGCGGATAGCCGTCAACGTCGGTCGCGCAGGTCCCGGCGGGTGTGGGCGTCGGTGCGCTGAAGACGCTGCCGCTGCGGGCATCGATGCGGCCGGTCGGATAAACAGCGGGTGCTGCGCCCGGTGAGGGCGGGGCGGCGGCGGGCGCGCCACCGGAAAAGATGCTGTTGCTGCCGGCGCGAATCCCGGTCGGCTGGGTGACGACGCCCGGCGCCAGGGTATCGGCCTGATCGAGTTCGGATCCCGCCATCCCCGGGGCACCGTCGGCGTTCATTCCGTCCGATCCGTAGCCGGAGGAGGAAGCGGATACGAGGGCGTGATCGGTGTAGCCCGACGAGGTTTCGCCGGCCTTCGCGCTGCGCTCTTCCGACGGTGCGGCTGCCCCCGACTCAGCTTCGCCCGTTTCTCCGGCCTTTCCTCCCGTGGTGCAGCCGGAAAGGGCAAGCGGTATGACGAGTGCCGCGAAAAGCAGCGGCCCGCACCTGCGCCGTACCGTGGATATTCCCCGCATTGCCCGTCCACTTCCTGCTCGAATCATTCCCCGACAGCCTGCTCCCGGTGACAACCCGGGAGCAAGTCTTGGCCCTGGCTTACCAGGAGCCGGTATTCTCCATCGATGCCCAGGGCTCCGTCGGCGGCAGCGGCTCGCCCTTCTGGAGGATCTCGATCGAGATGCCGTCCGGCGAGCGGATAAATGCCATGTAGCCGTCGCGAGGCGGGCGGTTGATGGTGACGCCGTTCTCCATCATCCTGCGGCAGAAGGCATGAATGTCGTCGACCTCGTAGGCGAGGTGGCCGAAATTGCGGCCTCCCGCATAGTCCTCCGCATCCCAGTTATAGGTGAGTTCCAGGCAGGGCGCCTTTGTCGCGCGGGCCGCCTCGGCGTCTTCCGGCGCCGCCAGGAAGATCAGGGTGAAACGGCCCTTCTCGTTCTCTATGCGTCGGACCTCCTGCAGGCCGAGGAGATCGGTATAGAATCGCATCGAGGCCTCGAGGTCCCTGATCCGAACCATGGTGTGAAGGTAGCGCATGGGCAATATTCTCCGCTTCGTGTGTGTCGGTTCTTATGATCCCGCGCGTCAGCTACGGACAAGCCTGCTGAGATAGGAATGGGCCAGATAATTCCTAGGCGGGGACTTGCGCTGGAGGGTTAACGGGATGTTAATCTCACCTCCAGAATCAGTCTACCGGGGCTGTAGCGCGTAATCGAGGGGCCGACACAGATGGCAGACCGAATGTCAGCGAAGGACATGGCCGGGATCGAGGACCTCGCCGGCGAGGCTGTCGACCTGATCGAGATCACAGGTGTTGTCAAGTGGTTCGACGTGGCCAAGGGCTTCGGATTCATCGTACCCGACAACGGAATGCAGGACGTGCTGCTGCACGTCACCTGTCTGCGGCGCGACGGCTATCAGACGATCCTCGAGGGCACCCGAATCGTCGCGCTCATTCACAAGCGCGAACGCGGCTACCAGGCCTTCCGCATCCTTTCCATGGACCAGTCGACGGCGGTGCATCCGCACCAGATGCCGCCGGTGCGCACCCATGTGCAGGTGACGGCGACCAGCGGGCTCGAGCGGGCGCTGGTCAAGTGGTTCAACCGCACCAAGGGCTTCGGTTTCCTCACCCGCGGGGAGGGGACGGAGGACATCTTCGTCCACATGGAGACGCTTCGCCGCTTCGGGCTGACGGAATTGCGGCCGGGCCAGGTCGTCCTCGTCCGCTACGGACCGGGAGACAAGGGGCTGATGGCCGCCGAGATTCATCCGGACAATCCCAATCCGATAGGCCGGGCCCACTGATGGGCCGCCGGTCGGGAGGATTGATCGCAAGCGCCCTCGCGGCGCTTGTTCTGCTTTTCCTCGGCCAGGCGATGGCGCAGACGACCTTCGAACGGGAAGACCTGCTGATCCAGACGCGGTCCGGCAAGGTGCACCGTTTCGACGTCGAGCTGGCGCTCACCACCGAGCAGAGGTCGCAGGGTCTGATGCACCGGAAAAGCATGCCCCAGGACCACGGCATGCTGTTCGATTTCGGCGAGACGCGGCCGGTCTCCATGTGGATGCGCAATACGCCGCTGCCGCTCGACATGCTGTTCATCCAGCGTGACGGCACCATTTCCCATATCCACCGCAAGGCGGTTCCGTTCTCCGAGGCGATCATCGATTCGCGCGGGCCGGTGAATTACGTGCTGGAACTGAACGGCGGACGCGCTGCCGCGCTCGGGATCGACGTGGGCGACCGGGTGATGAGCAAGCGGATCGACGGGCGCAAGTGAGCGGGAACACCCGCTTCGGTTTTTCGTTGGAATTTGCTGTTGCGGCCCAGCATCGAAGCGTGTAATCCGCTGGGCAACGTGGAAACGGAGTGTAGCGCAGTCTGGTAGCGCATCTGGTTTGGGACCAGAGGGTCGGGAGTTCGAATCTCTCCACTCCGACCACGGCCGGATGAAGCCAGCAGTCCGGCATTCAGGGAGCATCGTCGGAATGTCCGCCAAGATCTATCGCCCTTCAAAGACCGCCATGCAGTCGGGAACGGCCAAGACCCACCTCTGGGTCCTGGAATTCGACCAGGAAGCGCCTCGTCGGATCGACCCGATCCTGGGCTACACCTCCTCGTCGGACATGCGCCAGCAGGTGCGGCTGACCTTCGAGAGCCAGGAGCAGGCGGAAGCCTATG
The DNA here is from genome assembly GCA_023416545.1 of Pseudomonadota bacterium. Lineage (GTDB taxonomy): Bacteria > Pseudomonadota > Alphaproteobacteria > Rhizobiales > Rhizobiaceae > Neorhizobium. The sequence continues at coordinate 346 of JAEZHO010000104.1, read as the reverse complement.
CCAAGCGGGAAGGCATCCAGTATCGCGTCATTCCGCCGAAGGAAGTGGCGCGCCAGATCGTCTCCTACACCGACAATTTCCGCTACAACCGCATCCAGCCATGGACGCACTGAGCCGTCCGCCGGCGCAGCCGGCCCCTTAGCTCAACTGGATAGAGCAACTGCCTTCTAAGCAGTAGGTCGCAGGTTCGAGTCCTGCAGGGGTCGCCAACGGATTCTTTGTCCGATCCGGATACATAGGTAACGGTTTGTACCTAAGACATGGGTGACAACCTCGTGCCGAACGGGTTGTCGATGGTTTGCAAGGTTCTCTGCTCGAGATCGATATATCCCAGATCATAGTGCAT
>JAEZHO010000088.1 GCA_023416545.1 Pseudomonadota bacterium | reverse complement strand
TGCCGGAGGAGATCGACGACGCGACCGCGGCGAGCCTCGGCTGCCGGTTCGCGACGTCGTTCCGCGCGGTCGCCGACCAGGCCCGCACCGGCCCCGGCGAGTGGATCGCCGTCCACGGCTGCGGCGGTGTCGGGCTATCCGCCATCATGATCGCGACCGCACTCGGGGCGAATGCGATCGGCATCGACCTTTCGGAGGAAAAACTGGCGCTGGCGCGGGCCTGCGGGGCGGTCGCGACGATCAACGCCAGCGCGGTCGACGATCCCGTCGAGGCGGTGCGGGAGATCACCGGCGGCGGCGCTCATGTCTCCATCGACGCGCTCGGGCATCCCGTGACCTGCTTCAATTCGATCGCCAATCTGCGCCGCCGGGGCCGGCATGTTCAGGTCGGGCTGATGCTCGCCGACCATGCGACACCGCAGATCCCGATGGCGCAGGTGATCGGCCATGAGCTGGAAATCTACGGCAGCCACGGCATGCAGGCCTGGCGCTACGATGCGATGCTCACGATGATCGCGGTCGGCCGGATGGAGCCCTCGCGGCTGATTTCGTCACGCATCAGCCTGGAGGAGGCGGTGCCGGCTCTGATGGGGCTCGATCGCGCGACGACGCCCGGCATAAGCGTCATCACCCGCTTCTGAGGCCGGCGCGAAAAAATGCGTCCCGGGTGTCGGATAGGACCCCCTCCCGCCGTCCTTGCCTCGTTCAACCAAAACCAAGGAGGAAGACATGGCATATGTGGATGGGTTCATCGTGCCGGTGCCGAAGGAAAAGCTGGAGGCCTACAAGGGCATTGCCCGCGCGGCCGGCGCGGTTTGGAAGGAGCACGGGGCGCTCTCCTATGTGGAATGCACGGGCGACGACATTCCCTATGGCGAGGTCACGTCCTTTCCCCGCGCCGTTCAGGCGGGCGAAGGCGAGACGGTGATCTTTTCCTGGATCACCTACGAGAGCCGCGCCCGGCGCGACGAGATCGTCGCCAAGGTCATGGCCGACCCGCGGCTTGCCGGCGAGGAATGGAAGCAGGTCTTCGACGGCAAACGCATGATCTATGGCGGGTTCGAGGCGTTTCTGACACTGTGACGGAGCGCCGCGAGGCGCTGATGCCTGGGCAAGAACAGGCGACGGTGAAGGACAGGCCATGCCGCAGACGCAGTTGACGATCCGGACCGAGGGCCAGGGCCTCTACGAGTTCACGGACCAGGTCGCCGGGTTCGTGAAGCGGCAGTCGCCCGGAGAAGGGCTGCTGACGGTGTTCGTTCGGCATACTTCCTGCTCCCTGGTGATCCAGGAAAACGCCGATCCGGACGTCCGGCGCGACCTGAAGACCTTCTTCTCACGCCTCGTGCCGCACTCCGACACGGCGGCCATGAACTGGGTCACCCACACGATGGAGGGGCCGGACGACATGCCGGCCCACATCAAGGCGGCGCTGACGCCGGTCTCGCTGGCCATCCCGGTGAACGGCGGTCGTCTCCTCCTCGGCACATGGCAGGGGATCTATCTCTTCGAGCATCGCGACCGGCCGCACAGCCGCAATGTCGTGCTGCATCTTTCCCCGTGATTTCGGATGAACCTCTGGTGAACGCGGGATTTGGAGAGCGTTCAGCGGAGGCGACATAGGTTGGCTCCAATCCCGGCGGACGGGAGAGTTCAACGGCGCCAGACCCTTGGCCCTTTTCGGGAGACTTCCATGACCAACATCCTCGTCAAGACCGGACTTGCCGCTCTGGTCGCCATCTCCGGCCTTGGTGCCACCGCATCCACGGCGGCCGCCGCAAGCCCCGAATTCCGCATCTTCGTCCAGCACGGCTGGGACGACCGCGATCACCGTCGCGACCGCTGGGAGCGGCCTCGCCACGACCGGGGTCATGGCCGTGGGGGCCGCTGCTCTCCTGGGCTTGCCGAGGAAAAGGCCCGTCACATGGGACTGCGCCGCGCCCGGGTGGTGGACATCGACCGGCGGACCGTCACCGTCGTCGGCCGCGACCGGCACGGACGCGACCGGATCGTCTTCGCGAACGACCGGGGCTGCCCGGTGATCCGCCGGTAACGGCCACCCGTCACACCGAAGATGCAAAAGCCCCGCCGCCCCCGGATTGTCCGCGGGCGGCGGGGCTTTTTCCGTCCGCCTACTGTTCCAGCGCGAAGGTGAGGTCGACCCGGACGGCATAGGTGTTCTCGCCGGCGGCGACCGGGACCGAATCGGCTGCTGCCTCGCTGGCGAGCGCCATGCGGTACATGGGCTGCGGCGGCGTGGGGAGCTGGGCCTGTTCCTCGATCTCGATCACCCGTCCGAGCCTGACGCCGGCGGCTTCCGTCAGCACGCGCGCCTTGGCGACCGCGCGCTCGACCGCCTGCTTGCGGGCTTCCGTCAGCGCCTTTTCCGGATCGTCGTTGGTGAAGGTGATCTGGCCGCCCTGGTTGACGCCGAGCTTGACGGACCGGTCGAGGATCTCGCCGACCTTGGCGATGTCACGGATCTTCACCGTCAGCGTATTGGTCACCTCGTAGCCCACCACTTCGGGCGGCTCGACCGTTCCGTCGTCCTTCGGCTGGAAGTGGCGGTATTGCGGCTGGATGGTGAAGTTGCTCGTCTGCATGTCCCTGGCCTCGACGCCCGCGGCCTTCAGCGCCGCCGTCACGGCCGCCATGGCCGAGTTGTTCTGGCCGACCGCCACCTCGGCCGTCTGCGAATTGCGCACGACCGAGAAGCTGACGATGGCGATATCCGGCGCAAGCGATGCCTCGCCCTGCGCCGAGACGCGGACCACCGGCTCGATGCGGGGCAGGGGCTCCTGCGCGGAGACCGGCGCGACGGCCGCCAGGACGACGAGACCGCCGAGCGACAGGCGGGACAGGATCGATGGCAGGGCGGTGCGGGGGCGCAAGACGGGCAGGGACGAATTCATCGTGATTCCTCTTTCGGATGGCGATCCGTCATTGGTGGTCCGCGATTGTGAAGTGAATGCGGCGACGGCTTGAGGCGGCCGGCAAATTGCGTTAGAGCGGGGCCCACGGGTCGGCGAACCATTGCGCCCCCGATGCCAGTCTGGCAGGGCCTGTAGCTCAATGGTTAGAGCCGGCGGCTCATAACCGCTTGGTTGGGGGTTCGAGTCCCTCCGGGCCCACCAGTATCAATGATGATGAGCCGCCAAATCATGGCTGCTGCGTGCGCGATCAACCTTGACGCGTGGGATTGAGCCTGATCACTCGGCTTTGGATGATGGCCCCGGCGATCCCGGGAGAGACTAGTCCAGTTCCTGTACGCCGCCGCCGGAGACGGTCAGCACCTGGCCACTGATCCAGGATGCGGCCGGCGAGCAGAGAAAGAGGGCGGCGTTTGCGATGTCGTCCGGATTTCCCAGCCTTCCCAGCGGCGTGTGCAACAGCAACGCCTTTTCCACCTCCGGGTTCAACACGCTCGCCAACGCGTCGGTGCGGATCGCACCCGGCGCGATGGCATTGACTCGTATTCCCTTCGGGCCGAGGTCGAACGCCATGTTTCTGGTCAGGTGGTTCACCGCCGCCTTGGACGAGC
>JAEZHO010000086.1 GCA_023416545.1 Pseudomonadota bacterium | reverse complement strand
GATCGTTCGCACCACCGCGCGGGATATCCGCAAGAAGCTGCCGAAGCGGTACCCGCTCACCCGCAAGTTCGACCAGGGCTGCCAGGATAAAATGGCCTGCTACCTGGTGCAGTTCAAACCCGTTCTGTACCCTTTTCTCACGATGCACCGTTTCTAGCGCGAACTTAGCTGTGGCGATCCAAGCCATCCTCTTGCGGGTGCGGAATGATACTTCCGCAACTTCTCGCCAGGCCTCGCCCAGTTGCACGGGTGCGACCGGGCGTTCCGTATTTCTAAATGAAAGCAATGGGGGCAGTTTGGTCCCACCTTGCTCTAATATGTTGATGGCACAAGCTTTTGGCACTGCTGCAGGGGTCGCCAATGGGCTTCTAAATATCTGTTTTCGCATTCAATTTTGAATTTTCCTCGACGCCCTCGGCGAGGCGATGAATTCCGTGTTCGAGCGGGCCTAGATGTCGGCGGGTCGAAGGAGGATCTTTCCGACGGTCCGGCCGGACTGCTGGGCGACATGCGCCTCCGCGATCCTGTCGAGTGGCAGTTCCAGGCCGATGTGCGGACTATAGGCGCCCGCTGCGACGCAGGCGGTCACCTCCCTGACGGCGCTTCGAAGTGCCTCTTCGGGGATTTCGGGAAGGAACACGAAACGAAAGACGCAGTTTCCGATCATGGTTGACCGGAAGGGCATTGTCAGCATGGCTGCGGGGTCCTCGGTCGCATAGGCGGTGACCACTCCGTTGGAAGCAAGGCAGGCAATATCGGTATCGATGTTGCCGGCAAGGTCGACATCGACAATCCGATCCACGCCTTCACCCTTCGTCGCGCTCCTGACCTGCGCCGAAATGTCCCCGGAATGCCTGTCGATGACGAGATCGGCGCCGGCGTTGCGGGCGACCGCCTCCTGCTCCGGCCGGCTGACCGTCGCAGCGATCCACGCCCCAGCCCATTTCGCGAGCAGAATGGCGGCGGTTCCGACCACTCCGCCGCCACCCTGGACCAGAACCCGACGGCCACGGAGATCTCCGTCGGCGAACAGGCAGCGATGCGCGGTGATCGCCGCAACCCCCAGCGACGCTCCGGTCTTAAACGACGCATTGTCCGGAAGCGGTACTGCGTTCTCACTCGGGATGACGGCGTATTGGGCGGCGGTCCCGAACGGGCGACCGTATTGCGCCTTGTGGACCCAGACGCGCTCGCCGATCCGCGATTGCGGGACACCAGGACCCACGGCGTCGATCGTACCGGCGCCATCCTGATGGGGAATGATACGCGGAAAGGGCATGAGCATTCCGGCAAAACCGGTTCTCGCCTTGATATCCGTCGGGTTGAGACCCGAGAAGGCTACCTTTACCCGCACCTCTCCAAAGCCGGGTTCGGGGTCGGGGAGATTTCCCACCACGAGAACTTCGGCAGCTGGACCCTGACGGTCATAATAGGCGGCCTGCATGGGCTGAACTCACCTTACTGGTTGAGGGAATGGCGATGGATCGTTGGTGGCCGGGCAGGGCCGGGACCCGGGGGCGTGACCTGGGCCGTGACCCGGGCCGTGACCCGGCCCGGGACCAGAGCCGTGACGCGCCAGTCCGGCGAGTGCCACCGACCAGTCCGCGGCCCCAAGGCCGAGTTCGTCGGCGCGGGACAGTTGCCGGCGCAATGCCGCGAGGATCTCTCCGCTGGCGAGGCCGTTTCCGGCGACAGCGGCGAGCAGTTCCATGTCCTTGATCGGCAAGGCCAGTCCGGTCGGGGGAAGCGGCCGTAGACCGGTGACGGAGGGAGCGTAGCTTTTGTAGATCGGACATGAAAACAGCGTCTCGGTCATCATGCTGATGAAGGCGTCGACATCGGCTCCTTCCAGTTCCATGATGGCGGTTGCTTCCGCCACGGCGGCGACGGCTGCACCGATCAGGTAGTTGCCGCAGAGCTTTAAGACGTTGGCCTGGCGCGGCTCGTGACCGACCGGCCAGACGCGGCCGAAGGTTTCGAGACAGGGACGGGCCCTTTCGATCAGTTCCGCCTTGCCTGCCACGCAGATATTGGCCACCCCTTGCCGTATGGTCTCGGGTCTGCCGAACAGCGGTGCCGACAGGTATTCGACCCCCGCATCCGCATGCGATCCGGCGAGATCGTCCGCAAGTTCGGGACTGAGGGTCGACATGCAGATATGCAGCGTCCTATATGCCGCAGCCTTCGATATCAGCTCCGGGGTGATGGTCGCGCGGACGGCCTGATCATCGTAGAGGGTCGAGATGACGAGATCGGAGGCAAAGGCATCGTCAAGGTCATCCGCCGGCGCCGCGCCAAGCTGGACCATTCTGTCGACCTTGCTCCGGGAGCGGTTCCAGACCTTTACCCTGTCCCCGCGAGACAGAAGGCGGGGAACGATCTCCGATCCGATCTTTCCAAGTCCTATAACTGAAACCGACATGTTTGCTTCCTTCGGAGGAAGTCTTATGCTCGCCGTTATGCTGTTACTATATGACTTTTATGCCATTGCTCGTGTAACAGCCTGACGGAGGTCATGATGGGTCGATTGGCACGCGTTGCCGAGCGCCGGGAGTTGTCCGAATTTGCGCGCCACTGCCGGCAGCACGCATCTCCCGAAGAGCTCGGGATCTCCATCGGCCGGCGCCGGCGCACGAAAGGCCTTCGCCGCGAAGAGGTTGCGACCTTGGCGGGCGTCGGCCTCACCTGGTACACCTGGTTCGAGCAGGGACGGGACATTCAGGTTTCCGACGATTTTCTCACCCGCCTTTCGAGGGGGCTGAGGCTCGACCGGGCACAACAGGAACATCTTTACGCGCTTGCGGGCCGAAATCTCGCGACGCGTTCGTTAGAGCAGGCGTCCTTGCCGTCGGGGCTCGTGACCATGATCAACGGCCTGCCCGAGCCGGCCTACATTCTCAACCGACGGTGGGACGTGCTGGCACATAACGACGCCGCCGCGGCCTTCTTTGGTGGTTTTACGGAGGAGAACCCGAACATGCTCCGCATCCTGTTCTCGGAGGGATACAGGGAACGGGTACGCGACTGGCCATCCGTGGCGCGGCTGATGTTCCTGAAGGCCCGCCACGATTACCTGACGGGTGGCAGGGACCCCATCCTTCGCGGCCTTCTCGACACGATCATGGATCTCCTGCCCGTTGCCAGGGAGTGGTGGAGCGACCCTCAGGTCGTCCGAACCGGCGACAGCGAGAAGGAATTGTACGATCCCGTCACCGGTTGGAGACATTACCGGCTCACCGTCCTCGTTTACGAGGATCGGCCCGATATCCGGGTCGTCGTCTACGGGGCGGCCAGGCCGATCTCCTCGGTATAGGTCGCTTCGTCGGGGTATCCGGATTGGCGTTCAAAGATCCAGCATGAACTGGCTTGCAGTGGCATAGCCCGCCCGGGTGAGGGACGAGAGGGTGACGCCGAGGAGCCGAACGCCCTTCTCGACCCGGAAACTCGGTCGAGAGGATCATGCGGCAGATTTCCCGAAGCCATCATTTCCACATGGAGCGCATCCGCGCGCCGACATCGATCCTGACCTGGCGGGCGCTCCGCTCTCCTGCCGCCGCACTGACCAGCGGCCAGCTCGTCGCCTCGAAGAACTGCAGCAGCGTCGCCGGGATGAAGCGCGTCCGCGAGGCATAGACGTGGCGGTCGCCCTGGCTGTTCTGTCCGCCGGTGAAGAAGCGCTGCGGCGTGACCAGCGTCAGGCTGTCGCGCGCCCTGGTCATGCCCACATAGAGAAGCCGGCGTTCCTCCTCTATTTCGGCCGTCGTCCCGGTGGCGAGATCGGAAGGGATGCAGCCGTCGACGCAGTTCAGCATGAAGACGGAGCGCCATTCCTGCCCCTTCGCGGAATGAATGGTCGACAGGGTGAGGTAGTCCTCGTCGAGCAGAGGCACGCCCGCTTGGTCGCTCGTCGCATCGGGAGGATCGAGCGTCAGTTCGGTCAGGAAGCGCTCGCGGTTCGGATAGCCGCCGGCAATCTGCTCGAGCTGCAGAAGGTCGGCCTTCCGGCTCTCGGCATCCTCGTGGATC
>JAEZHO010000024.1 GCA_023416545.1 Pseudomonadota bacterium | reverse complement strand
GATGCTGCAACATCGAATAACAATGCCGCCCGGGCCCGCCTTGCGACCACCCGGGCAGCATTGTTTCCCATCGCGTCTCTGTCGGACGCTTTCAGTCCCCTCTGGACCGACAATCTGGAATGCATGGACCGTGCCAGATCGCCGACGGCGGGCCTGACAGGGTTGCGAGATACTCTATAGATGTTCGGGAGATGTTTCCGGAGGCGATCTGGTCACTTAATGGGCAGCGACCCGCCCCCGCCTTGAGCCTTCAGCAGATCAGGCCCAGCCGGAAGGCAGTGGCCACGGCCTGCGTGCGGTTGACGCTGTCCAGCTTCCGGGCCGCACGGTTGAGGTAGTGGTTCACCGTATGCTCAGACAGCCCGAGGATTTCGGCGATCTCGGCGGAGGTTTTTCCGGCGGCCGTCCAGGTGATGCAGTCGAGTTCACGCTCGGTCAGCGTCTCGACGGTGCGGGTGGTCAGGGTGCGAATCTGCCCCAGCCGCTCGTAGACGTGGATGGCGAGATAGGTCAGTTCCATCATCTGCTGATGGGTGAAGGGGGCTCCGTCGCCGCACAAGGACAGCGTGCCGCGCATGCCGGTGCTGTCGTGAACGGGGAAATAGGCGCCGCGAACCATGCGGTAGGGCAGGAACAGGTCCGAGGATACGGTATTGCCGCGTTCCTTGTTCAAGGCCTCGACTTCAAACTGGGTCGGCAGCACGGTTTCGCGCAGCTGCCGGAAGATGGGGCTTGAGGCAAGGAGCCCCTGCCGGTCGAAGTGGGTGATGAGATCCGCCGGCCAGTTGGTGATGACCGTATGGCTCGACAGCGTCAGGGAGGTCGGCCCCGGCATATTGAGCACCATGAAGGCGCGGGCACCATAGGCCTCGGTAATCCGCTTCATGAACCGGAAGACGTCAAACTGCGTCTTCAGTCCCTTGATCTCCAGTGCCTGTTCTCCGGTCGAACCGTTATCGAAGCTCTTTTCCACAAGCGGCATAGGGCGATTTTCTCGATTTCCTAGCGTGGCACGAAGTAACTGGGCGGTTCCAGATGGAGCAGTTCGATGCTCCGGAGTGGGGCCTGCCGGCTTACACGAACCGACAGTTGAATCTTGTCCTCACATAGGATGATTTAGACAGGTATGACGAAACCGCAGCAAACGCAATCGCCATTGTGAGACTAAGTCAGAACGGCATCGCGCCCCCTGCGGCGCTTCACCAGCCCTGCCCAACCCTTCTTCCGGAGTTCACCATGCACGATACGACGTCCGAGGCTTTTTTCCTGTCCGACACCGTCTGCGAACTCGGAGAGGGGCCCAGTTTCGAAGCGGAGACGAATACGATCTGGTGGTTCGATATCCTGGGGAAAACGCTCCACGAGCGGGACATGGCGACCGGGGACGAGCGGCACCACCCATTGCCGTTCATGGCGAGCGTCGTGGCGCGCATCGATTCGCAACGGCAGATCCTGGCCACCGAACTGGGGCTCTACATTCGCGAGCGGCGGGACGGCTCGCTTTCCCCCTATTGCGAGCTGGAGCCGGGGAACACGGCAAACCGGTCCAATGACGGGCGGCTTCATCCGAGCGGCAGCCTCTGGATCGGGACGATGGGCAAGCGCGCCGAGGAAGGCGCCGGCGCGATCTATCACGTGGCGGGGAAGACGGTGACCCGGCTCTACGGCGGCATCAGCATTCCCAACGGCATCTGCTTCTCGCCCGACGGATCGACCGGCTATTTCGTGGATACGACCAAGAACCTGCTGATGCGGGTTAGCCTCGATGCAGGGACGGGCCTGCCGACCGGGGAGCCCGTGGTGCTTGCGGATACGAGCGACCAGCCCGGCGGAATGGATGGATCGGTCTGCGATCGCGAGGGCAATATCTGGAACGCGCGATGGGGCGCCGGGTCGGTCGACTGCTATGCGCCCGACGGAACCCTTCTCAAACGCCACCGAGTGCCGGCGAAACAGACGACCTGCCCGGTCTTCTTCGGGCCGGCCCGGGATCGGCTGGCGGTAACCTCCGCCTGGGAAGGATTGAGCACCGAACAACGCGAGCGGGACCCTCAGGCCGGTCGTCTCTTCGCCCTGGCGACCGGCGCCGTCGGCATTCCCGAGCCCGCATTCCGGGTCTGAAAACTCCTGGCTGCCCGGCCTTCTGCAAGCCCTTTTGCGGCGCGATTGCGGAGGAATCGACCCCATAAATGGCAATTGCAGGGGAACTAAACCTGCCGCCGATCCATTGTCTGGTCGAACCGGCGTGGCCGAAACACGGGCTGCGCGTTCAGCATCGATAACAATAGGAAGGTAGGTACGACATGAAGAAGACTCTCAGCACGATGGCCGCCGCAGCTGTCCTGATGGCCTCTACTGCACTCGCACCGGCCATGGCCCAGACGACCGATCCGGCTTCGCCGGCATCCCCGGCTGCTCCGGCAGATCCGGCCATGAAGCCGATGACCGGCAGTGATGCCGCACCCGTCGGGTCGCCGGACAGTGCAGCCGCACCGACTGCCGATACTTCCGGTGACATTGCCGCTGCTCCCGGTGCTTACCTGACCGAGCAGTCGGAAACCCAGATCAGCGCAAACGACTATATCGGCAAGCCGGTCTACAATTCGGCGGACGAGAGCGTTGGCGACATCAATGACCTGATCCTCGAGAAGGATGGCGGCATCGTTGCAGCCGTGATCGGCGTCGGTGGCTTCCTCGGCATCGGCGAGAAGGACGTCGCGGTTCCGATGGAAAACATCACCATGACGACCGACGTCGAAAACAACAACGAGGTTCGCCTGACGACCACGGAAACCGCTGAATCGCTTGGTGCTGCACCCGAGTTCCAGACCCTGGACGATCAGCAGGCCGCCGCCGACTCCGCGGTGACCGACACGACCACCACCTCTTCCACGGGCGAGCCCAAGCCGCTGCCCGGCGATGCGACTAACCCGCCGACGGCTGCAGACAACTAAGCCCGGAGCGTGTGACGCATTGAGGCATCAAGAAGGGGCGGCACTGCGGTGCCGCCTTTTTTCGTCGGCGATCCGATCCGACGGATGTGAGAATCACCTCCGCGCGGCGGCCAGGTGCCGTTCCTGCTCCTGCAGGTAGCGCTGGGTCGCGGCACTATCGGCGGGCCTGCCATAGTAATAGCCCTGCCCCATTCCGCAGCCGAGAGCCCTCAGCTTCTGCGCGTCGGCCTGCTCCTCGATACCCTCCGCCACGACCTGCAGGTCAAGCCCGTCGCACATGGCGATGATCGCCTTGACGATATGCTCCGACGTACGGTCGGTGGTGATCTGCGAGACGAAGGCCCGGTCGATCTTCACCTTGTCGAAGGTGAACTCGCGCAGACGGCCCAGGCTGGACTGTCCCGTTCCGAAGTCGTCGAGGGAGATCTTCACGCCCGCCGCCCGGAGATCGGTGATGATCCGGTGGGCGGTTTCGGCCGACGTCATCATAGCGGTCTCGGTGATCTCCAGTTCCAGCCGGGCGGGATGAAGGCCGACCCGATTGAGGATGGAGAGAACGACATCGGTCGTGCCGGGGTCCATGAGCTGCACGGATGAAAGGTTGAACGACAGGAAGAGGTCGCGCGGCCACGAGAGCGCCGCCTCCGCCGCCTTGCGCAACAGGGTTTCGGAAAGCGCGTCGATGAAGCCGCGTTCCTCGGCGAGTGGCACGAAGACGGCCGGCGAGACGAAGCCGAGGTCGGCGTCTATCCAGCGCGCGAGCGCCTCGAAGCCGAGGACCGCACCATCCTCCAGCCGGACGATCGGCTGGAAATGCACGTCGACCGCATCGGCGATGACGGCCGTGCGCAGTGCCTGTTCCAGCTGGGTCGCACGCTTCATCTCGAGCGCGATCTCCTGGGAATAGACGGTGATCTGCCCCCTGCCCCGGCGCTTCGAGCGATAGAGCGCGGTCTCCGCGCTTTTCAGCAGGTCCTCGAACTCTTCGCCCGCGAAGGGGTAGATGGCGAAGCCGAAGGAGGCCGAAAGGCGCACGTTCCGGTCACCGAGGTCGTAGGGTGCCGACAGGACGTCCCTGATCATCTGCCCGATCCGCTCCGCGCCGGTCCTCTCGAAGACCAGCGGCAGGACGAAGGCAAACTCGTCGCCTTCGTGACGGGTGACGGTGGCGCCTTCCGGAATGCAGGCCTTCAGCCGATGGGCCACCTGGCAGAGGATCTCGTCGCCGGCATTGACGCCGAATAGGTCGTTGATCGGCTTGAAACCGTCGAGGTTTGCGATGCAGATGGTGAAGGGGGCCGGATCCTGGGCGCGTTCGGCGGCCAGCAGGCGGACCTTGTCGCGCAACCGGTACCGATTGCCGAGGCCCGTAAGCGGATCGCTGTAGGCCATTGCCTGCAGTTCGTTATGGGTGGCCTGCGGCAACAGCTTCCCGGCCGACGTCATGGCAAAACCCGACACTCTGTACACATTCGGGCAGGATGCGTCAGAAACCTTAACAAACCTGCATTGCCGGGTGGCAGGTTGGCGCGTGTCGATCCACCCGCTCTGGCGCCGGGGTCGCCGATGCTCTATGTGCTCAGCCGGTACTGGCGCGGGTCCTTCCCGCATGCCACCCGAGGGGAATTGGGACTTCTCAACCGCCTCCGAATCCGGAATTATGGCGACATGCCCGTCAAACAGCTTCCCGAAACCTTGATCAACCAAATCGCTGCGGGCGAAGTCATCGAGCGCCCTGCAAGCGCCGCGAAGGAACTGATCGAAAACGCGATCGACGCCGGCGCCACCCGCATCGAGATTGCAACCGCCGCCGGCGGCAAGAGCCTCCTGCGCATCACCGACAACGGATGCGGCATGGACGCGACGGATCTCGACCTCGCGGTCAGGCGCCACTGTACCTCGAAGATCAGCGACACGCTCGACGACATCCGCACGCTCGGGTTTCGCGGTGAAGCGCTTCCTTCCATCGGATCGGTCGCCAAGCTCACCATCACCAGCCGACGACAGGGTGATCCGGAAGGCGCGCAGGTGACGGTGGCGGGAGGCCGGATGTCGCCGGTGCGACCGGCGGCGGCCAATACCGGCACCGTCGTCGAGGTGCGCGACCTGTTCTTCGCCACGCCCGCCCGGCTCAAGTTCCTGAAATCCGAACGCGCCGAGGCGGCTGCGATCACCGAGATGGTGAAGCGCATGGCGATCGCGTTTCCGTCGATCCGCTTCGTGCTCTCCGGCTCGGATCGCTCGACGCTGGAACTGGCGGCGACTGGCGGCGACCCGCTCGGCCGCATCGCGCAGATCCTGGGCGCAGAATTCCGCGACAACTCGATCGAGATCGACGCCGAGCGCGAGGAGGTTTCGTTGAGGGGTTATGCCGGCCTGCCGACGTTCAATCGCGGCAATTCCGGACATCAGTACGCCTTCGTCAACGGCCGCCCGGTCCAGGACAAGCTGATCCTTTCGGCCATCCGCGGCGCCTATGCGGAAACCGTACCGGCCGGGCGCTATCCGGTCGCGGTCCTTTCCATCCAGCTCGATCCGGCCTTCGTCGACGTCAACGTTCATCCGGCGAAGGCCGATGTCCG
>JAEZHO010000426.1 GCA_023416545.1 Pseudomonadota bacterium | reverse complement strand
GCCATGGAGACCGCCATGCCCGAAGTGCAGATTGTCGAGACCGGTCGACAGAGGGAAACGCCGGACCGGATCGAGCCGCTGGCCAAGCTTCCCGTGTTCTGGAGCCTCGCCGGCAAGACGGTGGTGGTGGCGGGGGGCTCGGATGCGGCTGCCTGGAAGGCGGAACTTCTTGCCGCATGCGGCGCCGAGGTGGCGGTATACGCGCCTGACGGGGCTCTCTCGCCCACCTTCCAGACGCTGATCAGGCGTACCCCGGGAGAGAATGGCGGCCGCTGCATTCACCACGGACGGCCATGGGGACCGGACATCTTCTCCGGTGCGGCGATGGCGATTGCAGACTGCGAGGACGACCGCGAGGCGCGGGCCTTCTTCGAGGCGGCACTCGCGGCCGGCGTGCCGGTCAACGTCATCGACAAGCCAGAATTCTGTCAGTTCCAGTTCGGCTCGATCGTCAACCGGTCCCCGGTGGTTGTCTCAATCTCCACGGATGGCGCGGCGCCAATTCTCGCGCAGGCAATCCGCCGGCGCATCGAGACTCTGCTTCCGCATGGGTTGAAGGAGTGGGCGAAGCTCGCGCAGTCGCTTCGCGACGCCGTTAGCGAGCGCCTCCAGCCCGGAGCGCAACGGCGTTTCTTCTGGGAGCGGTTCGTGGATCGCGCCTTTTCTGCCGGCGAGGGGCCGGACGCGAGGGCGGAGCTGGACCTCCTCGCCCTGGCGACTAAGGGCGCCCCGACCCCGAAAGCCGGGCGGGTGACACTGGTTGGGGCGGGGCCGGGGGATGCCGAGTATCTCACGCTGAAGGCGGTTCGGGCGCTTCAGGCCGCCGATGTCATCCTGTTCGACGAACTTGTCTCCGCCGCGGTTCTCGAACTCGCACGCCGCGAGGCCAAGCGCATGCTGGTCGGCAAGCGCGGAGGACGGGAGAGCTGCCGGCAGGACGATATCAACCGCATGATGATCGACTTCGCCAGGGCCGGCAAACATGTGGTGCGCCTCAAGTCAGGCGATCCGATGATCTTCGGCCGGGCCGGTGAGGAAATTGCGGTCCTCATGAGCCAGGGCATTGCGGTGGACGTGGTGCCGGGTATCACCGCCGCGAGCGCGATGGCGGCGCGTCTCGGCATATCGCTCACCCACCGCGACCATGCGCAGGCGGTGCGCTTCGTGACCGGGCATGCCCGCGACGGGCGACTTCCGGAAAGCCTCGACTGGCGAAGCCTCACGGAACCCGGGACGACCAGTGTCTTCTACATGGGCGGCCGCACCGCTACCGTCATCCGGGATCGACTCCTGAAGGAAGGCATGCCGGGGGAAGCCGCGGCGGTGATCGTCAGTTCCGTGTCGCGTCCGCAGGAGCGACGGTGGATCGGAAGCCTGGCCGAACTCGGCATGGGTATCGCTGAAATCGGCTACGACGACCCGGTTCTCATCGGCATCGGACAGGTATTCGCGGACGCAGTCTCCCTCGATTGCGAGCGCGGGCCGAGGCTCGGCGAACGCCAGAAAACAGGCTGATGTGGGCTCCCAGCATCGAAGACGAATGCTTCCTGTCAGGGCCCATAAATTCTCAGAGGCGAACGCATCGGTCGCCGGGTTGCGCCAATAAGTGTCATCCGACAGGCCGCTTGCTCCGGACAAAAGGCACGGGTCGAACGCCGCTGCTGCATTTATTTGTGGAAAACATACTCCCCGTCAGTCGCTCTTCGCGCGGTAAGTAACGCTCGCGGAAGAACTAAGACTATCGGAGGATGTACGCATGCTAACCGATTAGGTACTTCTTCAGACTTGTCCACTCGTGTTGGGAAACGGTGAGCGTTTGGACAGGAGGTGGCGTCCTTGGGGGGCGCGAATTTTGGAGGAGGTACACGTGACGGACAAATCATCGTCCAATTCCTATTGGGCAGCGAACATCCGCATCATCACCATTTGCCTGGTGATCTGGGCGGTCGTTTCTTACGGCTTCGGCATCCTGTTGCGCCCGATGCTGTCGGGCATTCCGGTCGGGGGCACCGACCTGGGCTTCTGGTTTGCCCAGCAGGGGTCAATCATCGTCTTCATTGGGCTGATTTTCTATTACTCGATCTACATGAACCGGCTCGATCGCGAGCACGGCGTAGACGAGCAGTAAGGGACGGGGGGAATAATGGACCAGTATACACTCAACCTGCTGATCGTGGGCGCGTCCTTCGCGATCTACATCGGCATCGCGCTGTGGGCCCGCGCAGGCTCCACGGCCGAGTTCTACGCCGCCAACCGCGGCGTCAACCCGGTCATGAACGGGATGGCGACGGCCGCCGACTGGATGTCGGCCGCGTCCTTCATCTCCATGGCTGGCCTGATCGCCGGCGTCGGCTACGTCAATTCGACCTATCTCATGGGCTGGACGGGCGGCTACGTCCTCCTCGCGCTCCTGCTTGCGCCCTATCTCCGCAAGTTCGGCAAGTACACGGTTCCGCAGTTCATCGGCGACCGCTTCTACAGCCAGACGGCTCGCCTCGTCGCAGTCGTATGCCTGATCATCATCTCGGTTACCTACGTCATCGGCCAGATGACGGGCGCCGGCGTGGCCTTCTCGCGCTTCCTTGAAGTGGAAGTCTCGACGGGTCTCTGGATCGCTGCCGCAGTGGTCTTCATCTATGCTGTTCTGGGCGGCATGAAGGGCATCACCTATACGCAGGTGGCGCAGTACATCGTCCTGATCATCGCCTACACGATCCCGGCGATCTTCATCTCGCTGCAACTGACGGGCAATGCAATTCCGCCGCTCGGCCTGTTCTCGACCCATACGGAATCGAGCCTGCCGCTTCTGCAGAAACTCGACCAGGTCGTGACCGATCTCGGCTTCAACGCCTACACAGCCCAGGGCGACATGTTGAACATGACCCTGTTCACGCTGTCGCTGATGATCGGCACCGCCGGTCTGCCGCACGTCATCATCCGCTTCTTCACCGTTCCGAAGGTAGCCGATGCTCGCTGGTCGGCCGGCTGGGCGCTGGTGTTCATCGCGCTTCTCTACCTCACGGCTCCTGCCGTCGGTGCCATGGCACGCCTCAACATCATCGACACCATCTTCCCGAACGGCCCGCAGGAGCAGGCGGTTCTCTATGACGAGCGTCCGGACTGGATGAGGAACTGGGAAACCACCGGTCTTCTGAAGTTCCAGGACAAGAACGGCGACGGCCGCATCCAGTACTACAATGACAAGGCTGCCGGTTTCACCGAGACCGCAACGCAGCGTGGCTGGGCCGGCAACGAACTGGATATCAACAACGACATCCTCGTTCTCGCCAACCCGGAAATCGCTCAGCTTCCGGGCTGGGTTATCGGCCTCATCGCAGCCGGCGGTCTTGCTGCCGCCTTGTCGACGGCTGCAGGCCTGCTCCTTGCCATCTCGTCGGCCATCAGCCACGACCTCATCAAGGACTACCTGAAGCCCGACATCTCCGAAAAGGGAGAACTGCTGGCAGCCCGTATCTCCATGGGCGGCGCCATCCTGGTCGCAACCGTGCTGGGCCTCAACCCGCCAGGCTTCGCAGCCCAGACGGTGGCTCTCGCCTTCGGCCTTGCCGCAGCCAGCATCTTCCCGGTCCTGATGATGGGCATCTTCTCGAAGCGGGTGAACTCGGCCGGTGCCACGATCGGCATGCTCGTAGGCCTCGTTGTCACCTGCCTCTACCTGTTCACCTATCTGGGCTGGTTCTTCATCCCGGGTACGAACATGCTCGAGAACGTACCGGCCAACTACCTGTTCGGCATCACGCCGGCGGCATTCGGCCCGATCGGCGCCCTACTCAACTTCGCCACAGCCTACGCTGTCTCGATGATGACGCAGGCACCGCCGCAGCACGTGCAGGATCTCGTGGAGTCGATCCGCGTTCCCCGCGGTGCAGGCGGCGCAACCGGCCACTAACTTCGAACCCCGGGAAGGCGGCGGTACGACTGCCGCCTTCCCATTTGCAGCCAAGGCTGCCGATCCGGCCGAAATGAGG
>JAEZHO010000413.1 GCA_023416545.1 Pseudomonadota bacterium | reverse complement strand
GACGGGATGGAGCCCATCGGGTTGATCGCCATGAATTCGGGCGAACGGCTGTTGAGCGGTGCGCCGGGCGCGGAACTGTCGGCGAGCCGGTAGGCCTGGATCACCGGCACCAGCTTGAAGGGAAGGCCGAGCTCCTCGATGAGCCAGAGCGGCCGGGTGGCGCGGGAGCGGTAGACCCCGTAGATCGTCAGCATGTGCATCCTCCTGAAAAGCCGTCGCAGGCTAAGGGTGCAGAGAGCCGAGCGGAAGATCGCTCGGCGTTATCCTGCCATGAAAAGTTTCGATCGTTCAGGAAGGCCGGTTGCCCTCGATGGTCAGGTGCGCGAAGCGCTCCTTTCCGCCGATGAGTTCGCCCGTCGCGCGGTCGTGCCAGCGGTATCCGAGAATGGCGCCGTCCTCCATGCCGTCGAAGATGTTGTCGCTGACGAGCGCGCCGCCCGCGTCCTCGACGACGGACACGGCGCAGCCGACCCGCGCCTGGCGGACGATGTTGCCGGTCACCGAGACGTTGCGCAGATAGGGCCCCCATCCGACGAGCATCGCGAAGCGCGGCACGTTCTCGATGACGTTGCCGGAGACCACCGTGTCGGCCTCCACGCCGATGCCGATCCCGAAGCCGACGCTGTCGTGTTCGTAGGGACCGACCGGCGAGATGTTGCGGACGATGTTTCCGGAGACGATCGCCAGCCGGCCGCCCTCGTTGAAATTGGCGATGCTGATGCCGTTTGCCGCGCCGTCCACGAGGTTGCCGGTCACCAGCGCGCCCTCGAAGCCGAATTCTGAATAGATCGCCGTCTCGCCGGATCGCAGGCAGTGGTTGTCGGAGATCCGGATGCCGGAGGCGGCGTTGGCGCGGATTGCGGTGAAGGCGCTGTCGGTGATGTGGTTGCCCGATACGATCACACCGTCGGCGCGGTAGAGGTTGATGGCATTGCCGAACTGCCCCGTTCCGCCATAGCCCGCGCCTGTGCCGCTGATGCGGTTGCCGGTGACGATCGTGCCGTCCTCTCCCTTCTGCCTGCGGTGGACGAGGATGCCGCCATTGCCGCAGCCGGAAAGGACATTCTCCCGGATCGCCAGCCCCGTGCTGTCGATTGCCAGCACGCCGTATTCGCCGATCGCCCAGAACCGGTTGCCCCTGAGCGTCCCGCCGCAGCGCTCGATCTGCAGGCCGGTCTTTTCGCAGCCCGTGAAGCCGCAGTTCTCGATCCGCAGGTCGGAGACCTCGCCAAGGTGGATCAGGGCCGGCGCCTCCTCGGGCAGCGGCAGGCCGGCGCCGTCGAAGACGATCCCGTCGAGCTCGATGCGCCGGGCGCCGGGATCGCCGTCGATGAACGGGCCGGCGCCGCCAAGAACAAGGGTCGTCGCGCCGGCAATGCCGGTCAGCCGGGTGCGGTCCGGCAGCTTCAGCCCCGTCACCTCGTAGCGCCCGGGCGGCAGGAACACCCACTGGTCTGCCCGGCTTGCCTCCGCGATCAGGTTTTGCAGCCTGCCGGTCTGGTCCTCTCCCGTATCCGCTTTCAACCCGGCGGCGCCCGCATCGATTGCGCCCCGAAGGTCCGTCAGCGAGACCGCCGGGGCTGCCGGCACCCTGTCCGGACCGGCGACGACGGCGCAAGTCGCCGAGAGGCCCAGCAGGAGCGCTCGTCTTGAGATTGTCGGCCGGCTAGAAAATAAGCAGGAACTTATATTCGCCATGGATTTGACTCACGGTTGCGAGATGAACAATTGTTACGATTAAATTAAAGAAGATTAAGGAATTGTGCTTCAAGCTCCGGAGGACTTTGGGGCATTTCAGTTCAAGCAAGTGGTTTGGGAGAGACATCGGATGAACCGTCCAATGTCAGGGAAAGCTTACTCGCAGGATTCCTCGGTCACACTCGAGATGCTCCGTCAGCGATTGCTGGCGGTCTCCACCGATGCCGAAATGTCGGATACGGTTGAGGTTCTCGATCGGATCGACGCCTATTCCTTCGTCGATCAGTTCCCCGAATTCATCTACGTCAAGGATCGCCGCAGCCGCTTCGTCATGGCCAATGCCGCGACCGCGCTCGCCAATAACGTCGATCATCCGATGGACCTGGTCGGCAAGACCGACTTCGACCTTTTCGACCCCGAGGCCGCCGACGAGCTCTTTCTCGCCGAGCAGGAGATGATGTCGGCCGGCGAGCCGATGACCGACTTCGAGCATCATCTGGTCTTCTGCGGAGCGTCGCGCTGGCTGCAGTCGACCAAGACGCCGCTCAGGGATGCGCAGGGCCGCATCATCGGCCTGATCGGGATTACCCGCGACATTACCGAGCGCAAGCGGGAGGAAGACATGCGGCGGGGTCATGCCCGCCTGCTGGAGATGATCGCCCGCGGGGAACCGCTCGACGGGGTCCTGCTCGCCCTCGTGAACCTCGTCGAGGAGGAGCTGGACGACGTGGTCGCCTCGGTCCTGCTGCTCGACGAAGGGTCCGACCGGCTGCGGCACGGCGCGTCATCGAACCTCCCCGGGCCCTATCTCAGGATGATCGACGGTCTCCGGATAGGTCCCAAGGTCGGGTCCTGCGGCACGGCCGCGTGGCGGAGCGAACCCGTCATCGTGCGGGACGCCACGGAGGATCCACTCTGGGAGGACTACCGCGACCTGCCGAACGAATTCGGCTTCCGCTCCTGCTGGTCGACGCCGATCATCGGTCCGGAAAAACGGGTTCTCGGCACCTTCGCGCTTTATTCCAGGTCCGTCCGCGAGCCGACCGCCCTCGAGCTCGAGCTGACCGCAATGGCGACGGACATCGCCGGCATCGCCATCGAGCGCAGCCGCGCTGAAGAGCGTATCCGTCACATGGCCCACCACGATGCGCTGACGGGCCTGCCGAACCGGACCCTCTTTTGGAACCAGTTCAACCGTGTCCTTGCGGAGGCGCGGCGGGAAAACCGCAACGTCGCCGTCGCCTATATCGACATCGACAATTTCAAGCAGATCAACGACCGGCTGGGCCACGGCGCCGGCGATGCGGTGCTCAAGGCCATCGCCCAGCGCCTGCCGCGCTGCATCCGCGCCAGCGACCTGATCGTCCGGCTGGGCGGCGATGAATTCGCCATCGTCTTCTCCCTGCTCGGCCAGGACGACGAGGGCGTCGTGAGGCGCATGGACGAGCTGCGCTCGGTCATCTCGCTCCCCATCGTCTACGAGACCGAAGAACTGCACGTGACCTGCAGCATGGGCGCGGCCTTCTATCCCCATGACGGCGACACGCCGGAATCGCTGCTCGCAAGGGCCGACCGGGCCATGTACGGCGCCAAGAACGAAGGTCGCGACCGCCTCCATGTCTGGAAGGACGCCTCTTCGCAGGGGTAGCCCCGTAGGACGCGGCGATCTTTCAACCGGCGTCTCGCGCCCTATCTCACCGGGCATGAGACCAGAGGCGCTGCTTCATCCCACCCCGGCCGGGCTCTTCTGCCCCATCGGCCGCTTCCATGTCGATCCGGTGCGGCCCGTGGAACGGGCGCTCATCACCCATGGCCATTCCGACCACGCCCGCGCCGGGCACGCAAAGGTGCTCGCCACCCGCCAGACGCTCGACATCATGCGCATCCGCTACGGCGATGATTTCTGCGGATCGGAACAGGCGGTGGCCTTCGGCGAGACGGTGGATATCGACGGCGTCACCGTCTGCTTCCACCCGGCAGGGCACGTCCTCGGCTCCGCCCAGATCTTTATCCGGAAGGATGGCCTGAGGATCAACGTGTCGGGCGACTACAAGCGCGGCACGGATCCCACCTGCGCCTCCTTCGAGCCGGTTGCCTGCGATGTCTTCATCACCGAGGCGACCTTCGGCCTTCCGGTCTTCCACCATCCGGACCCGCGGGAGGAGATCGGCAAGCTTCTCACCTCGCTGAGGCAATTTCCCGAGCGCACCCATCTGGTCGGCGCCTATGCGCTCGGAAAGGCGCAGCGCGTCATCCGGCTGATCCGCGACTGCGGTTACGGGGAGCCGATCTTCATCCACGGCGCGCTCGCGAGGCTCTGCGACTATTACCGCGAGCAGGGCATAGAACTTGGCGAGATCCGCCCCGCGACGCTGGAGAAGAAGGAGCCGGGCGCCTTCAAGGGCGCCGTCGTGGTCGGCCCGCCCTCCGCCTTCCAGGACCGCTGGGCGCGCCGCTTCAATGATCCGCTGATAGCCTTCGCCTCCGGCTGGATGCTGGTCCGCCAGCGCGCCCGCCAGGGCGGCGTCGAGCTGCCGCTGGTGATCTCCGACCACTGCGACTGGCCGGAACTCCTGTCCACCATCAGGGAGATCGGGCCCTCGGAGGTCTGGGTGACGCACGGCCGGGAGGAGGCGCTGGTCCGCTGGTGCGAGCTGCAGGGCATCCCCGCCCGTCCGCTGCATCTCGTCGGCTACGAGGACGAGGGAGACTGATGAAGGCCTTCGCCACCCTCCTCGACCGCCTGGTCCTCACCCCCTCGCGCAACGGCAAGCTCAAGCTCCTCGCCGACTATTTCCGCGATACCCCCGATCCCGACCGCGGCTATGGCCTGGCCGCCCTTGCCGGAACGCTGGATCTCAGGAACATCAAGCCGGCGCTCCTGCGCGAACTCGTCCTGGAACGGCTCGATCCGGTGCTCTTCCAGTATTCCTACGACTATGTCGGCGATCTTGCCGAGACGATCGCGCTCGTCTGGGACGGCGGCGAGAAGGACGACACGACCGACGAGGAGCAGCCGCGGCTCGGGCAGGTGGTGACGATGATGAACGCCCTCGGCCGCACGGAAGTGCGCGCCGCCGTCCGCGACCTGCTCGACCACCTCGATCCCTCCAGCCGCTTCGCTTTCCTGAAGCTGGCGACCGGATCGCTGCGCATCGGCGTCTCCTCGCGGCTCGCCAAGCAGGCGCTCTCGGAGATGAGCGGCAAGGACGTCACCGAGATCGAGACGCTGTGGCACGGCCTGGCGCCCCCCTATGAGCCGCTTTTCGCCTGGCTGGAGGGCAGGGCGGAGAAGCCGGTCCTCGCCACGCCTGCGATCTTCCATTCCGTCATGCTTGCCAATCCGGTGGAGGAGGGCGACCTCGACAGGCTCGACCCCGAGGACTATGCGGCGGAGTGGAAGTGGGACGGCATCCGCGTCCAGATGTCGAGCTATGGCGGCACCCGGAAGCTCTATTCCCGCTCCGGCGACGACATTACCGGCGCCTTTCCGGACGTCGTCGCCGCGATCAACTTCGAGGGCGTGGTCGACGGCGAACTGCTTGTCGGCGGCACGGTGCGCTCCAACAGCCCGACCCGCACCTTCTCCGATCTCCAGCAGCGCCTCAACCGCAAGACCGTCACCAACCGCATGCTGGACGACTACCCGGCCTTCGTGCGCGCCTACGACCTGCTGTTCGAGGG
>JAEZHO010000341.1 GCA_023416545.1 Pseudomonadota bacterium | reverse complement strand
GGCAGATCATGGCCCTATGCGTCGTCGCCGCATGCCTCTCCGGCGTGATGAACAACATCGCCGCCTTTTCCCTGATGCTGCCGGCATGCTTCTCCATCATGGCGAGCGGGAAGGTCCCGGCACGGTGGATTTTCCTGCCGCTCTCCTACGCCACCCTCATGGGCGGCCTCATGACCCCGATCGGTACGCCCGCCAACCTTCTTTCGGGCGAGTTCCTGTTGCAGGCGGGAGAGAGAGGATTCGCCTTCCTCGATTTTGCACCGACCGGCCTCGCCGTGACGATCGTCGGCCTGCTCGTCATCGCGCTTTGGCTCCCCCGCACGCTCTTGGGCGAGCCCGAGGAACGCCCTGCGGAAGAAGCTCCCGCATTGCTGCGGACAATGACGGAACTGCGGCCCTCCGCTGCGGACAAGTCGCCGTGGAGGGTGGCTGACCTTGAGAACCTGCTCGACGGGCAGGTGCACAATATCGTCCGCGACGGACGCCGCATATTCCCGCTCAGACCGGATACCCCTCTTCTCCCGACGGACCGCCTGCTGGTCGAAGCCGAGCCGGCTGCGTTGGGCAAGGCCTTGCAGGCGGGACAGGTTGTCTATTCGCGGCGGGGAGGCTCCGGCGACAGACGTCGCGCAAGGGCGGTCGTCATGCCGCACAGTCTGCTCGCCGGTTCCTCCATGGCCGCACAGGAACTCGACGACACGGTCGTGGAAATTCTCCAGGTGGAAGGTGAACCCGCCCGTTTCGAAGGGCCCTTCGAGGAACTGCCCTTCCGGGCTGGAAACATCCTCCTGCTCGAGGGAGACGAGGGCGCGATTGCGTCGTTCATCGCCTATAACGAACTTGTCGAGGTCGCCGACAATACTGGGGTCGTCGAATCGGCGGCGGGAATCACCCCGCTTCTCGTGTTCGCGGCCGGCGTCGTCCTGACGGCCTGCGGCATCGCCTCGCCCGCAATCGCCCTTGGCGGGGTGGTCGCCGTCCTCTGCCTCACGGGGCACCTGGACATTAGGGCCGCGCTTCGCAACCTGAACTGGCCGATCATCGTCATCCTCGCGGCTATGCTCCCCCTCGGGGAAGCGGTCGGGACGACCGGAGCGGCGACCACGATCGCCACAGCGATGACCGACCACCTGCCGTTCTCGATGCCGCTGCTTTCGGTCTTCCTGATGCTTGCGCTGGCCATGGCCATCACCCCTTTCGTCAACAACGTCACGACCGTGGCGATCCTGGCACCGATCGCCACCGAACTGGCGCAGGCGGCGCAGCTCTCGCCGCAGATGCTGGTAATGGCCGTCGCGGTCGGGGCATCGTGCGATTTCCTCACGCCGTTCGGCCACCACAACAACACCCTCGCCTACGGCCTTGGACACTACCGCTTCCGGGATTTCCTGCGTCTCGGGTGGCCCGTTTCGCTGGCGGCATTCCTGACCGCGGGAATCGTTCTCGTGCTCTACTGGTAGCGCTCGGGCCACCCTAAAAAACATTCGACGGCTTCAAAATCGGCCGATCTGGTGAGATGATTGTTGCGTATGTGAGCGGAAGGACGTCGCTATCGTACCGGAGATGGTAACCTGTATAATCCGGTCGTTGCGCGCGGTTGTGCCCGAGTGAAACACTTTTCTTCTCTGCGTCGGGTTCGTTGACTTAGTCTACCTCGAAGGTAGTCTGATCCCATCCTAAGGAGGGAGCCATCATGTCCACATCCGTTCGAATATTCGGCGTTGCCGCGCTCAGCCTGCTTGCATCATTTGCTGCCGTGCCGTCCGCCATGGCGGAGACGACTATCCTCAACGTGTCCTACGATCCGACGCGCGAGCTTTACAAGGATTTCAACGCAGCCTTCGCCAAGCATTACGAGGAAGTGGCCGGCGAGACGGTGACGATCCAGCAGTCGCACGGCGGATCCGGCAAGCAGGCACGCTCGGTGATCGACGGCCTTGAAGCCGACGTGGTGACGCTGGCGCTGGAAAGCGATATCAACGCCATCGTCGAAAACAGCGGGAAGATCAATGCCGACTGGCGCACGCGCCTGCCGAACAACTCCTCCCCCTACACGTCCACGATAGTGTTCCTCGTGCGCACCGGTAATCCGAAGAACATCCAGAACTGGGGGGACCTGGTGAAGGGCGATGTTCAGATCGTCACGCCCAACCCGAAGACATCCGGCGGCGCCCGCTGGAACTACCTTGCCGCCTGGGCCTGGGCGAACGAGGAGTTCAAGGGCGACCAGGCGAAGATCAAGGAATACATCACCGAAGTCTTCCGCCGGACCCCGGTGCTTGATTCCGGCGCCCGCGGCTCCACCGTCACCTTTGCCCAGCGCCAGATCGGCGACGTCCTTCTTGCCTGGGAAAACGAGGCCTACCTGGCCGGCGAGGAATTCGGCAAGGATGCCTTCGAGATCGTCGTGCCGCCGATCTCCATTCTCGCCGAACCTCCGGTCGCGGTCGTCGACGCCAATGTCGATGCCAAGGGCACGAGGAAGGTCGCGGAAGCCTATCTCGAATACCTCTATTCCGATGAGGGGCAGAACATCGCTGCCAAGCACTTCTATCGTCCGTCCAAGCGCGAAGTCGTGCAGGCCGACCTCCTGCAGGCGTTGCCGGACATCAAGCTGGTCACCATCGACGACCCGCTTTTCGGAGGCTGGAAGAAGGCACAGCCCGAGCACTTCGGTGACGGCGGCATCTTCGACCAGATCTACAAGCCCGCGCGCTGAGGAGGCGACGACTGGATGAATTCATCTGCCACTCCCGCGGGGTGGCGATTGAAGGAGCCGAGCATCATTCCAGGTTTTGGACTGACGCTCGGCTTCTCGCTCGCTTATCTCTCGCTCATCATTCTCATTCCGGTCGCGGGCCTGATCTGGCGATCGAGTTCGCTGAGCTGGGGAGAGTTCCTTGCCATCCTTCTCGACGAGCGTACGCTCGCAGCGCTCCGGGTAAGCTTCGGCACTTCTCTCATTGCCGCCACCGTCAACGCCGTCTTCGGCGTCCTGATCTGCTGGGTTCTGGTGCGATACGAATTTCCCGGACGCCGGCTGATCGATGCGATGGTCGACCTTCCGTTCGCCTTGCCCACCGCGGTCGCCGGTATCGCGCTTGCGACGCTCTACGCGCCGCAGGGATGGATCGGCTCCTGGTTCACCCCGTTCGGCATCCGCATCGCATATACGACGGTCGGGATCACCATCGCGCTCATTTTCATCGGCCTGCCTTTCGTGGTCCGTACCGTGCAGCCGGTGATGGAGGAAATTGATCGTGAGGTCGAGGAGGCGGCGGCCACCCTCGGGGCGAGCCGCAGGCAGACCGTGTTCAAGGTGCTGCTCCCGATCCTCGCGCCTGCCGTATTGACCGGCTTCGCGCTCGCCTTCGCGCGCGCCGTCGGCGAATACGGATCGGTCGTCTTCATCGCCGGGAACATTCCCTACGTCTCGGAGATCGCGCCGCTCCTCATCGTCATCCGGCTCGAGGAGTTCAACTATGCGGGAGCGACGGCGATCGCCACGATCATGCTCGTCATATCCTTCTCCATGCTCCTTCTCATCAACCTGATCCAGGCGTGGAGCCGAAGGAGATATGGCCATGTCTGACCGGTCGAT
>JAEZHO010000308.1 GCA_023416545.1 Pseudomonadota bacterium | reverse complement strand
TAGGCGAGCTCCAGGCCGCGGATCCTGCTCTTCTTTTCGGCCAATACCGGCTCCGTTGTCACTGCCCCCGAAATATGGGATGCACGGTCCCCTTGTACAGGACCCTTTCATGCCGCACCCCAGATCGATCATCGTTACCGGCTGCTCCTCGGGCATCGGTGCCCATTGTGCGCGGGCTTTGAAGGGCGACGGTTGGCGGGTCTTCGCGACCGTCCGCAAGGCCGAGGATCTCGCCTCGCTGGAGGCGGACGGGATCGAGGCGCTGCTGATGGACTACACCCGGCCCGACACGATCGCGGCGCTGGTGGAGACGGTGCGTGAACGGACCGGCGGACGCATCGACGCGCTCTTCAACAACGGCGCCTACGGGCAGCCCGGCGCCGTCGAGGATATTTCGACCGATGTGCTTCGCGAGCAGTTCGAGACCAACCTGTTCGGCTGGCACGAACTGACCCGGCGGGTCGTCCCGCTCATGCGCCGGCAGAGCCACGGGCGGATCGTCAACTGCTCGTCCATTCTCGGCCTCCTGCCCTATCGCTACCGTGGCGCCTATACCGCCTCGAAATACGCGCTCGAGGGCCTGATGGTGACGATGCGGATGGAACTGGACGGCAGCGGCATCCACGTCAGCCTGATCGAGCCCGGACCGATCGCATCGCGCTTCACGGCCAATGCGCTGGCGAAGATCGAGGAGCATGTCGACCTGGAAAACTCGGCGCATTCCATCGAGTACAAGCGCCAGCTTGCCCGGCTTGGCGGAACCGGGCAGAAGAACCCCCACCGCTTGGGCCCCGAGGCGGTCTACGACGTGCTGACGCATGCCTTGACCGCATCACGACCCAAGCCACATTATCTCGTCACGACACCCGCGAGACAGGGAGCCCTGCTCAAGCGCCTCCTCCCGGCCGATCTCTTCTACCGCCTGATGCGCCGGCTTGACTGACAACGAAAAGGTCAACATCCAGAATGTCCACATTCACCACCATCCTCACCGTCATCGTGATGGGACTGGTCGTCCTCGTCCTGATCCGCGGCCTGTTCAACATGATGAAGGGGACCGACGCCAACAAGTCGAACAAGCTGATGCAGCTGCGGCTGGTGCTGCAGGCGATCGCCATCGTGCTCATCATGCTCACCCTCTGGATCACCGGCGGGGGACGATAACCATGGTCAAGATCAACAAGGTCTACACGCGCACCGGCGACACCGGCATGACCTCGCTGGTGAGCGGCCCGCGACGGGACAAGCACGACCTGCGCGTAGACGCCTTCGGGACGGTCGACGAGACCAATTCGGTCATCGGCATGGCGCGCCTTCATACAGCAGGGATAGAGCCGCTCGACGCGATGCTCGCCCGCATCCAGAACGACCTCTTCGACCTCGGCGCCGACCTTGCCAATCCCGAGGTGGAGAAAAACCCCGAGTACGAACCGCTGCGCGTCGTGGCCGCCCAGGTAACGCGCATCGAGAACGAGATCGACGAACTGAACGCGGTCATCGAGCCTCTCCGCTCCTTCATCCTGCCGGGCGGATCGCCGGCAGCGGCCTATCTGCACCTCGCCCGCACGGTGGCGCGCCGCGCCGAGCGGCTGATGGTGGAACTGTCCCGGCAAGAGATCGTGGGCGAGCCCGCCCTGCAGTATATCAACCGGCTCTCGGACTTCCTGTTCGTCGCCGCCCGTCACGCCAATGACGACGGCCGGACCGACGTGCTCTGGGTGCCGGGCAAGAACCGCTGACGGAAAGGCCGGGCGGGCAGCCATGTTCATCCCCATCCATGACGCCAATACGCTGAAGCACATCCGCGTCCAGTACGTGACGATCGGGCTGATCGCGATCAACGTCGCGGTCTGGGCCCTGACCGCAGTCACGCCGGACATGGTGGGCGAACTCGCCGCGCTCGGCCTCGGCTTCATTCCGGCGGTGGCATCGAACCACGCCTATCTCGATCCGGAACTCGTGCTGGTGCCCGGATCGTTCACCTACACGACCTACGCCTTCGTCCACTTGGACTTCTGGCACCTCGCCTCCAACATGCTCTTCCTCTGGGTGTTCGGGGATAATGTGGAGGATGCGCTGGGGCACGTCCGGTTCCTGGTCTTCTACCTCCTCTGCGCCGCGGCCGGAGCTTTGCTGCATGCGGTTCTGGCGCCCGGATCCGAGGGGCCGCTGATCGGCGCATCCGGGGCCATCTCCGGGGTGGTGGCCGCCTACTTCATCCTGCATCCACGCGTAAGGCTCTGGGTTCTGGTGCTCTTCCGCATACCGCTTCCGCTGCCGGCCTTCATTCCCCTCGCGCTCTGGCTGATGCAGCAGTTCCTGATGCTGGTCGTCGACCAGGAGGGCGATGTTTCCTGGGGCGCCCATGTCGGCGGCATCCTGGCCGGCGCCGTTCTCGTCCTCTTCATGCGGCGGAAGGGCGTGCCACTCTTCGATCGCAGGATCGTCCTTCCCAGGGCAGTCTGTACCCGCGCCTCCGTACCCCTCGTCGGCTCCAGCCTGCCATAGATGTCCGTCATAGCGATATGACGAATGGGCAGGCCCTGCGGTCCAAAACCACGTTGTCTTCGGTAAAAAAATGGGTATCCATGTCGCCCACTGACTAAAGAAGCGAACGGCAGAGCCGCATGCGTGCGGCGTGATAAGTCAAGGAAGGACCCCATGAAGATCCTGGTGCCTGTCAAGCGAGTGGTCGACTACAACGTCAAGATCCGCGTCAAGCCGGATGGAACGGGCGTCGAGCTTGCCAATGTGAAGATGTCGATGAACCCCTTCGACGAAATCGCCGTCGAGGAGGCGCTTCGCCTGAAGGAGGCCGGCAAGGCCCAGGAAGTGGTCGTCGTATCGATCGGTCCGGCCAAGGCCGAGGAGACCCTGCGCACGGGCCTCGCCATGGGCGCGGACCGGGCGATCCTGATCGAAACCGACGACACCGTCGAGCCGCTCGCCGTGGCGAAGATCCTCAAGGGCGTGGCCAAGGCGGAAGCCCCGGGCCTGGTCATCATGGGCAAGCAGGCGATCGACGACGATTCGAACCAGACCGGCCAGATGCTCGCCGCCCTCCTGAAGTGGGGCCAGGCGACGTTCGCCTCCAAGGTGGAACTCGATGGCGGAGCCGCGAAGGTTACCCGCGAAGTGGACGGCGGCCTTCAGACGGTCGAAGTCAAGCTTCCCGCGATCGTTACCACCGACCTGCGTCTCAACGAGCCCCGCTACGCCTCGCTGCCGAACATCATGAAGGCGAAGAAGAAGCCGCTGGACAAGAAGTCGCCTGCCGATTTCGGCGTCGACACCGCCCGGCGCCTCAAGGTGCTGAAGACCGAGGAGCCGGGAGGCCGCAAGGCCGGCATCAAGGTGAAGACCGTCGCCGAGCTCGTCGAAAAGCTCAAGACCGAAGCCGGCGTGCTTTAAGTCGGAAGAACAGGGAGACTAAAGACATGGCCATTCTTCTTCTGGCAGAACACGACAACACCTCCGTTTCCGACCAGACCGCCAAGGCGCTGAGCGCGGCGAAGTCGATCGGCGGAGACATCCATGTCCTCGTTGCCGGCACCGGCGCGAAGGCCGCGGCCGATGCCGCAGCAAAGCTCGACGGCGTATCCAAGGTACTGCTCGCGGACAGCGCCGATCTCGCCAACGGCCTTGCCGAGCCGCTCGCCGACCTGATCGTCTCGCTCGCAGGCAATTACGACACGCTCATCGCCCCGGCGACCGCGTCGGCCAAGAACGTCATGCCCCGCGTGGCAGCCCTTCTGGATGTCATGCAGGTGTCGGAGATCACCGAAGTGGTCGCGCCGGACACCTTCAAGCGGCCGATCTACGCGGGCAACGCGATCCAGACGGTGCAATCGACCGACGCCAAGAAGGTCATCACCGTGCGCACCGCGGCCTTCCAGGCCGCAGGCGAGGGCGGTTCGGCCTCGGTCGAGACCGTTGCGGCTCCGGCCAACCCCGGCCTTTCGAGCTTCGTCTCCGACGCGATCGCCTCCTCGGAACGTCCCGAACTGACGTCCGCGAAGATCATCGTATCGGGTGGCCGCGCCCTCGGTTCGGCCGAGAAGTTCAACGAGGTCATCCTGCCGCTCGCCGACAAGCTGGGTGCGGCCGTCGGCGCTTCGCGGGCGGCCGTCGATGCCGGCTACGCGCCGAACGACTGGCAGGTCGGACAGACCGGCAAGGTCGTCGCCCCCGACCTCTACATCGCGGCCGGTATTTCCGGTGCGATCCAGCACCTGGCCGGCATGAAGGATTCCAAGGTCATCGTCGCGATCAACAAGGACGAGGAAGCGCCGATCTTCCAGGTCGCCGACTACGGCCTCGTCGGGGATCTCTTCGAAATCCTGCCGGAACTCCAGAAGTCGCTTTAGCCGTTGCTTCGCACCTGCGAAAAACGCTAGAACTGAGGCTGATCGGCCACAACAACGACAGGCCGGCCCTCCCCCGGGCCGGCATCAAGCGGGCGCCGCCGCGCGCCTCGGGAGCATATCCATGGGATTGGCTAGTATTCGCAACGTCGGCGTCATCGGAGCGGGGCAGATGGGATGCGGCATTGCCCATGTCGCTGCCCTGGCGGGCTACAAGGTCCACATCTACGACCTTTCGCAGGACCGCATCGAGGCCGGCCTCGCCACGATCAACGGCAATCTCGCCCGGCAGGTGACCAACGGCAAGCTGTCCGAAGAGGACCGCAAGGCGGCGCTTTCCCGCATCTCCGGCTCCTCCGACGTAAACGATCTGGCTCCGATGGACCTCGTCATCGAGGCCGCCACCGAGGACGAGAGCGTCAAGCGCAAGATCTACGCCCAGATCTGCCCGGTCCTGAAGCCGGAAGCGCTGCTTGCGACCAACACCTCGTCCCTCTCCATTACCCGTCTGGCTTCCGCGACCGACCGCCCTGAGCGCTTCATGGGCATCCATTTCATGAACCCGGTTCCGGTGATGAAGCTCGTGGAACTGGTCCGCGGCATTGCAACCGAAGAGACCACCTTCTCCACCGCGAAGGAATTCGTCGCGACGCTCGACAAGACGATCACGGTCGCCGAGGATTTCCCGGCCTTCATCGTCAACCGCATCCTGTTGCCGATGATCAACGAGGCGATCTACACGCTCTACGAGGGCGTCGGCTCGGTCGAGGCGATCGACACCGCGATGAAGCTCGGCGCCAACCACCCGATGGGCCCGCTGCAACTGGCGGACTTCATCGGCCTCGACACCTGTCTGTCGATCATGCAGGTCCTGCACGACGGCCTGGCGGATTCCAAATACCGCCCCTGCCCGCTGCTGGTGAAATATGTCGAGGCCGGCTGGCTCGGCCGCAAGTCCGGCCGAGGCTTCTACGACTACCGGGGTGAAACGCCGGTTCCGACCCGCTAACGGGTCAGGAACCCTTTGCGGCCGCGATCAGCGCCTTGGCATCGGCGCTGTCCCAGACGGCCGGTCCATTCATCGCCGAGACGAGACAGCCCTTCGGGTCGATGATGAGCGTGACGGGCAGGCCGAAGGCGAGCCCTTCCTTCTTCATGACGTTGAACACGCCCATGGTGCTGTCGCGGTAGTAGCCGAGGGCATCGACACCGGTTTCTGCAAGGAAGGCCTTCGGCTTCTCGTCCGTGCCCGTGTCGATATTGACGGCGACCACCTCGAAATCCTCCCCGCCCATCTCCTTCTGCAGATTGTTGAGCGCCGGCATCTCCTCTCGGCAGGGCCCGCACCAGGTCGCCCACAGATTGAGAAGCACCGTCTTGCCGGCGAAATCGGTCGTTTTCAGATCCTGCCCCTGCGGCCCCTTGAACGAGAGGTCGATCAGCCGCGGCGACGTCGCGGCCGCCATGGCGGCAACTTCGCCCCGCGCGAACTCATCGACCGACCGGGCCAGTTCCACCGCGCCCTCGCAGGCACCGGCACCTGCGGCGACCTCGCCATTGCCAGACCCGGCATTCCTCACGTATACCGCCACGGCACCGGCCATCAGCCCGGCTATGGCGGCGATCACGATCAATCTGGCGGAGGGTAGGCCTAGCGGTCTCTTATTCGTCATCTAGCACTCCAGGACTTTGCATCATGGCTGACGGCACGAAGGACGCGGTTTCCTCCAACCAGATGTGGGGCGGTCGCTTCGCCTCCGGCCCGGATGCGATCATGGAGGAGATAAATGCCTCCATCGGCTTCGACAAGAAGCTCTACGCCCAGGATATCCGCGGCTCAGTGGCGCACGCGACCATGCTGGCGGCAAAAGGCATTATTTCCGCAGAAGATAAAGACAAGATCGTCGAGGGGCTGAACACGATCCTGTCAGAGATCGAGAGCGGCAATTTCCAATTCTCGCGAAAGCTGGAAGACATCCACATGAACGTGGAGGCACGGCTGGCCACCCTCATCGGCCCGGCCGCCGGCCGCCTGCACACCGCCCGCTCGCGCAACGACCAGGTGGCGCTCGACTTCCGGCTCTGGGTGAAGGAAGAGTTGTCAAAGACCGAACGGATGCTGACCGACCTGATCTCGGCCTTCCTCGACCGTGCCGAGGAACACGCCGATACCGTCATGCCGGGCTTCACGCACCTGCAGACCGCCCAGCCGGTGACCTTCGGGCATCACTGCATGGCCTATGTGGAAATGTTCAGCCGCGACCGGCAGCGGGTGCGCCACGCGATCGAGCATATGGATGAATCCCCGATCGGCGCCGCGGCGCTTGCCGGCACCGGCTTCCCGATCGACCGGCACATGACCGCGGCAGCACTCGGCTTCCGCGAGCCGACCCGCAATTCGATCGACACCGTTTCGGATCGCGACTTCGCGCTGGAATTCCTCTCCATTTCGGCGATCTGCGCGATGCACCTCTCGCGGCTCGCCGAGGAGATCGTCATCTGGTCGACACCGCAATTCGGCTTCATCCGCCTGTCGGACGCCTTTTCCACCGGCTCCTCCATCATGCCGCAGAAGAAGAACCCTGACGCGGCCGAACTGGTGCGCGCGAAGACCGGCCGCATCAACGGCTCGCTGGTCGCGCTGCTGACGATCATGAAGGGCCTGCCGCTCGCCTATTCGAAGGACATGCAGGAAGACAAGGAGCAGGTCTTCGATTCCGCCGAGAACCTGGAGCTTGCGATTGCTGCCATGACGGGCATGGTCCGCGACATGACGGTCCGTGCCGACCGCATGCGCGCCGCTGCCGGATCGGGCTATTCGACCGCGACCGACCTTGCCGACTGGCTGGTCAGGGAGGCGGGGCTGCCGTTCCGGGACGCCCATCACGTGACCGGCCGGGCCGTGGCGCTTGCCGAGCAGAAGGGCTGCGACCTCGGTGAGCTCTCGCTTGCAGACCTCAAGGGTATTCACGACGCCATCACCGAGAAGGTCTTCGACGTCCTCTCGGTGGACGCGTCTGTTGCAAGCCGGACGAGTTTCGGCGGCACGGCACCCTCGGAAGTGCGCAAGCAGATCGCCTGGTGGCGCGCCCGCAACTAGCCATCGAAATGACGGCGGAGTGACTGCACAAGGGCCAGGAACTCCGCTATGACACCAGCGCAGCCTGCTTGGAAAGGAACCGGAATGTCGAAGATCGCTCAAAAATTCGGCGGCATCGCCCTGACG
>JAEZHO010000238.1 GCA_023416545.1 Pseudomonadota bacterium | reverse complement strand
GCCGAAGAGATCGCGCCGCCAGCCGTGGAGCGCGGCGACGTCGGCGTCTTCGCCCTCCGCGGCGATCTTTTCAAGGTCGTCGGTATTGGCGATCACCTTGGCGGCAACCCCCTCCCGGTCGGCGATCAGCTTCAGCAGGACCTTGAGGAGTTCGACGGCGGCACCCGAGCCCTCCGGCGAGCGCGTCGGCTTCGGCGCGTGCGGCATCTCGGACTTCGGCAGGGCAAGTGCTGCGTTGACCGCCTCGACGACGGCCGAGCCGGAGGCGGAGCGTTCCCAGCCCTTCGGGATCGTCCTCAGGCGCGACAGCGCCTCGGTATCCTTCGGCTGCTGCTGGGCGATCTCGAAGATCGCGTCGTCCTTCAGCACCCGCGAACGCGGCACATTGCGGCTGCGCGCCTCGCGCTCGCGCCATGCGGCCACGAACTTCAGGATCGCCAGCTCGCTCGGCTTGCGCAGCCGCGCCTTCAGCCGCAGCCACGCGTCGTCTGGATGGATGTCGTAGGTGCTGGCGGATTCGAGGATTGCCATCTCCTCGGTCAGCCAGCCGGCGCGACCCTCGCGCTCCAGCTGCTCCTTGAGGGCGGCATAGACGTCGCGCAGATGCGTCACGTCGGCCAGCGCATATTCCAGCTGCTTGTCGGAAAGCGGCCGCCGGCTCCAGTCGGTGAAGCGGGAGGTCTTGTCGATATGGGCGCCGGTCGTGCGCTGCACGAGCTGGTCGTAGGAGATGCTGTCGCCGAAGCCGCAGACCATTGCCGCGACCTGCGTATCGAAGATCGGGTGCGGTACGAGATTGCCGAGGTGATGGATGATTTCGATGTCCTGCCGGGCGGCGTGGAAGACCTTCACCACCCCGGGATTGGCCATCAGCTCGAAGAAGGGCTTGAGGTCGAGCCCCTTCGCCAGCGGATCGACCAGCACTTCCAGGGTCGGGCTCGCCATCTGGATCAGGCAGAGCTGCGGCCAGAAGGTCGTCTCGCGCAGGAATTCCGTGTCGATGGTGATGAAGTCCGATTGGGCAAGCCTGGTGCAGGCGTCTTCAAGGGCGGCAGTTGTTTCGATCATCAGGTGCGGTCACAACATGGTCGGGAGTAAAGGGACAGGCCTTTCCTTCTCCTTCCGGCCCAATATGTCAATATAACCGGCGAAATCAGCGGTGGTCATCCTTGCCGGGGTCATCCTTCTCGGACGGCGCGGCGAGCTTGTTGAAATAGGCGGAGGTGCGCAAGAGCGCCCGGAACCGTCTCGGCCGCTTCTCGGGCGGCACGGGTGCCCGCGCGCCCATCCGGCGCAGGGTGAAGAGGGCGAAGCCGCCGAAGATCACCGAGGTATAGACGAAGAAGACGTCCGGTCCGTAATATTCGAG
Organism: Pseudomonadota bacterium; assembly: GCA_023416545.1. Lineage (GTDB taxonomy): Bacteria > Pseudomonadota > Alphaproteobacteria > Rhizobiales > Rhizobiaceae > Neorhizobium. Next base: position 2,258 of record JAEZHO010000238.1, on the reverse strand, counting down.
CAGCAGCGAGGCGAGCAGCGGCCCGATCGTGGCGCCGACCGACCAGTAGAAGAGAAGCCCGGCCGAGACGATCGCATGCTCGCCCTCCCGGGCATAGTCGTTGCCATGGGCCGAGCACAGCGAATAGAGCGGCATGGAGAACGCGCCGAACAGGAAGACGCCGATGATGTTGGCCGTCTCGTTGGTCCCGGCGCCGAAGGAGAGGTATGCGCCGGTCAGGATCGAGCCGATCGTCGTCCACAGGATGACGGTGCGCCGGTCCAGCCGGTCGGAATAGACGCCCAGCGGATATTGCAGGACGACGCCGCCGATGATGCCGGCGCTCATGAAGGTGGCGATCGAGGTGATGCTCATGCCGATCGCTTCGCCGTAGATCGGCCCGATATTGCGGAAGGCGGCCATGGCGAGCCCGACGCAGACCACGCCGACCACCGCCAGCGGCGAGATGCGCCACACCGCCTTCAGGTCGAAGCGGATTGCTTCGGGCGGCGCCGGGCTCGACCGGTCGGCGAGCGAGATCGGCACCAGCGACAGCGTCATGGCGATCGCGATGATGCTGAAGATGACGGTTCCCTCGATGCCCGCCACCGGGATCATGTACTGGGCCGCCGTGACGGAGCCGAGGTCGACGAGCCGGTAGATGGAGAGCGTGCGCGCCCGGTTGGCGTTCGTCACCTGCGCGTTGATCCAGCTTTCCACCGTCGCGAACAGGCTCGCCACCGCAATGCCGATGATGAAGCGCATCAGAAACCAGAAGGTCGGATCGATGACGAGCGACATGGCGAGCGAGCATGATGCGCCGATCGCGGCCATGGCCGAGAAGGTGCGGATATGGCCGATGTCGCGCAGGATCCGGGTGACGTAGATGCAGCCGATCGCGAAGCCGACGCTGTAGCCGGCGCCGATCATGCCGATCAGGGATGGCGAAAAGCCTTCGTGGGAGCCGCGCAGTGCGATATAGGTGCCCTGGAGGCCATTGCCGCCGATGAGGATGCCGGCGGTGACGAGCAGGGGAATCAGCGGGCGTATCTGGCTCATAAAATGCTTTCGCGACAGCCGCGCGACTCGATGCCGCCGCGTGGTTGCAGACGTTCTAGCCAAGCTTGCGCCGCAAAGACAGGTGAAAAGCCGCCAACCGGCTCCAAGCCTTGACAAAGCGGGCCGGGCATGCGCTTTTCGCGCCGATTTTCCGTCTGCCGGATAGACGGCCTCATGCCGCTCCCGCAGCTTCGCACCAGTCCAGGAATCTTTGCAATGCACCGTTATCGCAGTCACACCTGTGCCGCCCTGAGGAAGTCCGACGTCGGCTCCACCGTTCGCATCTCCGGCTGGGTGCATCGCGTGCGGGACCATGGCGGCGTGCTGTTCATCGACCTGCGCGACCATTACGGCCTGACCCAGGTGGTGGCCGATCCGGATTCGCCGGCCTTCAAGACGGCTGAAGCCGTTCGCGGCGAATGGGTCATCCGCATCGACGGTCTCGTCAAGGCGCGCACCGAAGACACGATCAACAGGAACATGCCGACCGGCGAGGTCGAGCTCTATGCCCAGGAGATCGAGGTCCTGTCGGCGGCGAAGGAACTGCCGCTGCCGGTCTTCGGCGAGCCTGACTACCCGGAAGACGTGCGCCTGAAGTACCGCTTCCTCGACCTGCGCCGCGAAACGCTGCACCGCAACATCGTCAAGCGGACCCAGGTCATCGCCGCGATGCGCCGCGAGATGACCAATGTCGGCTTCACCGAATATTCGACGCCGATCCTGACCGCTTCCTCGCCGGAAGGCGCACGCGACTTCCTCGTGCCGTCGCGCATCCACGAAGGCAAGTTCTTCGCGCTGCCGCAGGCGCCGCAGCAGTACAAGCAGCTCCTGATGGTCGCCGGCTTCGACCGCTACTTCCAGATCGCTCCCTGCTTCCGCGACGAGGACCCGCGCGCCGACCGCCTGCCGGGCGAATTCTACCAGCTCGACCTGGAAATGAGCTTCGTCACCCAGGAGGACGTCTGGACGACCATGGAACCGGTCATCCGCGGCATCTTCGAGGAATTCGCCGAAGGCAAGCCGGTCACCAGGGAATTCCCGCGCATTCCCTATGACGAGGCGATCCGCAAGTACGGCTCCGACAAGCCGGACCTGCGCAACCCGATCGTCATGGAAGCGGTCACCGAGCACTTCGCCGGCTCCGGCTTCAAGGTCTTCGCCAACATGATCGCGTCCAATTCCAAGGTCGAGGTCTGGGCGATCCCGGCCAGGACCGGCGG
>JAEZHO010000231.1 GCA_023416545.1 Pseudomonadota bacterium | reverse complement strand
CTCGACCTGTCGGAGTTCGAGGGCCGCGTGCCGATCGAGCTGACCGGCATGTCGCCCTTCCCCCCGATCGGCCAGCTGACCTACCTCCTAACCATGCCCCCCTACGGTTTCTTCTGGTTCCAGCTTGTGGCCGAAGCCGACGGGCCTGCGTGGCGGAACCAGCCCCCGGAACAGCTCGACGACCTCCTCACCTTGGTCATCCGCCGCGACCTGCACGAACTCCTGGAAGAGAGCCGCCTTGCCGACACCCTGTCGCGGGAAATCCTCCCCGCCTATGTCTCCAAGCGCCGCTGGTTCGGCTCGAAGGGAGAGCGGCTGAACGGGGTGCGGCTCGTCTCGGCGACGACGCTGCCCTTCGTCGGCAACATCCTTCTCGGCGAGCTGGAAGCCGATCTCGAAGGCCATACCGAAACCTATCTCCTTCCCCTCGCCGCCGCCTGGGACGAGACGCATCCGACGGCACTTGCCCAGCAACTGGCGCTCTGCCGTATCCGCCAGGGGCGCCGCGTCGGTTTCCTGACCGACGGTTTTGCGATGGAGAGCATGGCGCGCGGTGTCATCCGCGCTCTTTGCGAAAGGTCGCGGGTTTCGGGGCGCGCGGGAACGCTGGAATTCCTCGGCACCGAGAGCCTGGACTGCATGGGCATGACCGACGACATGCAGGTGAACTGGCTTTCCACCGAGCAATCCAACAGCTCGCTGATCGTCGGCGACTTGGCGATGATCAAGCTGATCCGCCACATTTTCCCGGGCATCCATCCGGAAGTCGAGATGACCCGCTACCTGACCCGGGCCGGTTACCAGAACACCGCTCCGCTCCTCGGCGAAGTCGCGCGCACCGCGCCGGACGGCAGCCGCTACACGCTCATGATCATCCAGGGCGCCATCCGCAACCAGGGTGACGCATGGACCTGGATGCTCGGCAACCTACGGCGCTGCATGGACGAAGTTCTCGTGACCGACGCCGGGGAGGAGACGATCCACGACCAGTTCCGGCCGCTGATCGACTTCGCCGGCACCATCGGACGCAGGCTCGGCGAACTCCATGTCGCGCTCTCGCAGGACACCGACGACCCCGATTTCCGGCCCGTCAAGGCGAAGCCCGAAAACGTGGCCGCCTGGCGACAGTCGGTCACCTCGCAGGTCGCGACGGCTCTCGACATCCTGGCGAACGAGGCCGGCGATCTCGACCCGACGGCATCGCAGCGCGTCCAGCCGCTTATTGCGCGGCGGGAGAAACTCCTGGACGCCGCCTCCCGGCTTGCCGATGTGGCGGAGGGCGCCCTGATGACGCGTCACCATGGCGACTTCCACCTCGGCCAGATCCTTGTCGCCGAAAGCGACGCCTACATCATCGACTTCGAGGGCGAGCCGGCCCGGGCTCTTGCCGACCGGCGCGCCAAGGCAAGCCCGCTCCGGGACGTCGCCGGCCTTCTCCGCTCGCTGAGCTATCTGGCCGCGACCGCCGACCTCGAGCAGGACGTGGTGGCCGACGCCGACCAGCCGCGACGCCGAGAGGTCGTGGGCCTCTTCGGGCGGGAAGCCGAGCAGGCCTTCCGCGAGCAGTATTTCGAGGCGACCGCGGCGGTGCCCGCCCTTGCCATGGACGCGGAGAAGACGAGCGCCATGCTCGACCTCTTCCTTCTCGAAAAGGCAGCCTACGAGATTGCCTACGAAGCGCGAAACCGCCCGAAATGGCTTCCCATCCCGCTCGAGGGCTTTGCCCAGATCGCAACGAGGCTCCTGGAGGCTTCTGAATGAACCTTGAGCGTGCTGACCTTCTTGCCAATGTCGACAATGGCGCACTTCAGGCTCTCGTGGAGGGGCGCCATGGCGATCCCTTCGCAATCCTCGGTCGCCACACGGTCGGCCAGACCCGTGTGGTGAGGACGGTGCTGCCGGGTGCAGCCTCGGTAGAGGTGATCGATGCCGACAGCGGCATGGTGATCGCGACGATGGAGCAGGTTTTCCACGGTGGCCTCTTCGCCGCCGATATCGGCAGCCGCGGCCGATACCGTTTCCGCATCCACTGGCCCGACGCGATTCAGGAGACGGAGGACCCCTACTCCTTCGGTCTTCTTCTCGGCGAACTCGACCTTCATCTGATTTCGCAGGGGACCCATTACGACCTCGCCCGGGCGCTCGGCGCCCAGCCCATGGAAGTGGACGGCGTCTCCGGGGTCCGCTTCGCCGTCTGGGCCCCGAACGCGCGCCGCGTCTCCGTCGTCGGCGACTTCAATGCATGGGACGGACGCCGTCACCCAATGCGTCTCCGCCCCTCCGCCGGCATCTGGGAGCTCTTCGTCCCGCGGCTCGGGCCCGGCGAGCGCTACAAGTTCGAGATCGTCGATCGCAACGGCAATACCCTGCCGCAGAAGGCCGATCCGGTGGCGCGGGCAAGCGAGGCTGCGCCCTCCACGGCCTCCATCGTCGCCTCCAATGCGCCATTCCGCTGGAGCGACGACGAATGGATGCATCGTCATTCGGCCCGCGAGGGAAAGGAGGCGATGTCGGTCTACGAGGTCCATCTGGAATCCTGGCTGCGCATACCGGAGGAAGGCAACCGCAACCTCGACTGGATCGAGCTCAGCCAGCGCCTGATCCCCTATGTCGCCGATCTCGGCTTCACCCATATCGAGCTCCTGCCGATCATGGAGCATCCCTTCGGCGGCTCCTGGGGCTACCAGCCGCTCGGCCTTTTCGCGCCAACCGGCCGCTACGGGACGCCGGAAGATCTGGCCTATTTCGTGGACCGCTGCCATGCCGCCGGGCTCGGCGTCATACTGGACTGGGTGCCCGCCCATTTCCCGACCGACGTCTGGGGCCTCGCGCGCTTCGACGGCACCGCGCTCTACGAGCACGAGGATCCGCGAGA
>JAEZHO010000209.1 GCA_023416545.1 Pseudomonadota bacterium | reverse complement strand
TTGCCCCGGTTTCGTCGATCAGCGAGAAATGCACATGCATTCCGCTGCCGGCCTGGCGTCCGTAGGGCTTTGCCATGAAGGTGGCGTCGAGATCGTTCGCCCGCGCCACGCCCTTGACGATCCGCTTCAGCAGCACCGCGTAATCGGCGGCCTTCAGCGCATCGGGCACGTGGTTGAGGTTGATCTCGTACTGGCCAGGACCGTTCTCGCGAAGCGTCGTGTCCGCCGGAATGCCCTGGGCCCGCGCCGCGCTGGCGATCCCGTGGAAGACGGCCTCGAAGTCCTGCAGTTCGGAGATCGACAGCACCTGCGTCTGGCCCGTATGCCAGCGCCCGTCGCGGGAATTGGGAGGACGGACGGGGTCGAGGGCCGACCGCACCGGATCGATCAGGTAGAATTCGAGTTCTGTTGCCACGACCGGGGTGAGCCCCAGTTTGGTGAACCCCTGGAGCACGTTGGCGAGAATCTGCCGCGGGTCGCCGTAGAACCCCTGGCCATTCGGCTCCTGCATGCCGAGAAGAACCTGGGCCGTCGGCCTGTTCAGCCATGTCACGCGCGAGAGCGTGCCGGGCACGGGAAGGCACAGCCCGTCCGGATCGCCGGTTCCCTCCGCAAGGCCGGCCGCGTTCACATCCCGTCCCCACACGTCGAGGGCGTAGACGGAGCGGGGCATGGCCATCCCCTTCGACAGGATGTCGAGCGCACGCTCGCGCGGGATCCACTTGCCGCGCGGCACGCCATTCACGTCGATGACGAACGCCTCGAGAACTTCGATGTCGGTATTGTTGTCCAGGAAGGCCTGCGCTGAACTTATATCATCCGTGTAACACCAAGAAGTCGTTTCCATAGGCGCCGCGACGCCGGGCGCTGTGGCCCGCTAGGGATCGACCGTTCCGGCATTGTAGATGAGATATCGAGCCATTGTAGATGTCGCGGCGGAAGGCCGCATCCCCTGTTGAGACAAGTGTAGCCTCACCTTGGCAGCATGGCCAGCGGTCAGGCTCCGAAGCGTTCGGGCCGGTAGGCCGAGATGTCGATGAGCGTCTTTTCGCCCGCGATGGCTTCCGCGATGACCTGGCCGGTGACCGGGCCGAGGGTAAGGCCGTGATGGGCGTGACCAAAGGCGAACCAGAGACCCTTGTGACGCGGCGCCTGTCCGATGACCGGCATCATGTCCGGCGTGCAGGGACGCGCACCCATCCAGGGTTCCGCGTCCAGCCGCTCGCCGAGCGGGAAGATCGTGCGGGCGACGGCTTCAGCACGCTCCAGCTGGACCGGGGTCTTGCGCGCATCGCGCAACGCAAACTCCGCTCCGGTCGTGAGGCGGATACCCTGGTTCATCGGAGCGAGGAAGTATCCCCGCTCTGCATCCATCGTCCAGCCGTTCAGCTTGACGCCGTCCTTCGTGCCGTAGTGCATATGATAGCCGCGCTTTACACCGACGAGGAAGCGGTAGCCGAGCGGCTTGGTGACCGTGTCCGACCAGGGGCCGAGTGCGACGACGACATCCTTTGCTTCCACGGTGCCGTCACCGGCGACAACCCGCCAGCCGGTCGCCGTCTGCGACAGGCTGCGCGCGTCACCCTTCAGTACGCGCCCGCCCAGCTTCTCGAACAGGCGGACATAGGCCATGGTCAACGCATAAGGGTCGCGGACAGACCATGGATCTTCCCATTTCAGGCCGCCGACGAAGTCGTCGCTGATGCCGGGTTCCTCGGCGCTGATGTCGTCGCGCGTCAGTTCCCGGAACGTCACGCCGTATTCTTCCCGCAGCCGGGCCGCTTCCTTCAGTTCGCCATCGCGTTTCGCAGGCGTGCGGAAGAGTTCCGTCCAGCCGTTCTTGGCGATGAGGTCCTGCGCGCCGGCCTCCTCGATGAGTTCGTCATGGGTGGAGATCGAATGCTCGATCAGCGGCGCGTAGGCCCGCGCGATAATCTGGTGCCGGCTGAGGTTGGAATGCCACCAGTACCGGGCCAGGAAGGAACTGACCCGGGGGATGGCCCGCCAGTGGTAATGGGCATCGATGCGGTTGTTCAGGGCATAGCGCAGGAGAAGGCCGAACTGCTGCGGGAAACCGTAGGGGACGACGCCTTCTCGCTGGATGAGGCCGGCATTGCCGTAGGACGTCTCTTCGCCGGGGCCTCGCCGATCGACAAGGATGACCGATTTACCGCGACGTGCCAGTTGAAGCGCTGTCGAAACCCCGATGATGCCTGCGCCCAAAACGATTGCATCCGCTGCCATGTCTGCACTTTCACTCCAGATACCAGTAGGCCGAACATGCCGGGGACGATGCTGTGGCGCAAATGAAAAATGCCGCGCGGGTGCGAATGTTTGACGCGCCCCTTTCCTGCTCGCCCGGCTGCTTGTCGGGTCAATGCAGGACGGGTAGAGAGTCGGGTACGAAGGCAGGAGCAGCGGGAGCCGAAGCATGAAGTTTGGAACAAGTGGCCTGCGGGGTCTCTCGGTCGATCTCGAAGGACCGGTGTCGGCAACCTATGCGGCGGCCTTCGGCCGGTATCTCCTGGAGAGCAGGCGAGCCGCGCCGGGCGCCGAGATCCTGATCGGCCGGGACTTCCGTCCGTCCAGTCCGGCTATTTCATCGAACTGCACGCAAGCCCTGTCGCAGCTCGGCTTTCGTGTCATCGACTGCGGGGAGCTTCCGACACCGGCCCTGGCGCTCTACGGCCTCGAACGCGGGGCAGCCTCGCTGATGGTGACCGGGTCGCATATTCCCGCAGACCGCAACGGCATCAAGTTCTATCGCCCGGACGGCGAGATCGACAAGCGGGACGAGGAGGCGATCAGCGCGCTCGCAGCTGCCGGCTCGGACCTAGGGGACGCATCCGGCGCCGCTGCCAATCGTTCCGCGGAATGCCTTGCATTCTTCCGGGACCGGAACGTCGCGCTTCTGCCGCAGGGCGCGCTGGCCGGGCTGCGGGTCGGGGTCTACCAGCACAGCACGGTGGCGAGAGACCTGCTCGTCGACGTGCTGCGCTTCTACGGCGCCGAAGTCCTGCCCCTCGGGCGCTCCGAGACCTTCATTCCCGTGGATACCGAAGCGGTTTCGGCCGCTACCGTCGAAGCTCTGCAGGCGTGGAGCAGCGAGTTCCGCCTCGATGCCATCGTCTCGGCCGATGGCGACGGCGATCGCCCGCTCGTTGCAGACGAGGCAGGCAATCCGCTCCGGGGCGATCTGCTCGGCCTCATCGTGGCCAATTTCCTGGGCGCGCGCGTGCTGGTCACCCCGGTGACCTCGAATTCGGGCATCGAGAATGCGGGTTCCTTCGAAGTCACGCGGACCCGGGTCGGATCGCCCTATGTCATCGCCGGCATGCAGGAGGCCCTGGCAGCCGGCAAGGACGGCGTCATGGGTTTCGAGGCGAATGGCGGCGTGCTGACCGGCTCCGACTTCCGTGTGAACGGGAAAGTTCTTCGTCCCTTGCCGACGCGCGACTGCTTCCTGCCGATCCTGGCGGTGCTGGCGCTTCGCGGCGAGCGGCAGAA
>JAEZHO010000103.1 GCA_023416545.1 Pseudomonadota bacterium | reverse complement strand
CCGCCACCGCGGCGCGCGACATCGGCGCCCTGATCACCGCATCGGCCTCCGATGTCGAGAACGGCGTCACCCTCGTCCTCAAGACCGGAGAAAGCCTGGAGCACATCCAGGGCAATATCCAGTCGATCAACGAGCACATCGGCGCGATCGTCGGCTCGTCCCGCGAACAGTCGGCCCGCCTGACGGAGATCAACTCCGCCGTCAGCGGTCTCGATCAGGTCACCCAGCAGAACGCCGCCATGGTCGAGGAAACCTCGGCATCCGCCCATTCGCTGGCCAACGAGGCGGAAGTGCTGAACGAGCAGATCAGCCACTTCTCCATCGGCAACGCGGCCGCAGGCGACCACGACCGCCGCGCTGCCTGATCCGGAGCATCACGTCACGACCGAAGCGCCGGTTCCCTGAAGGGAGCCGGCGCTTTCTTTTGTGGGCGCGGCAATCGCTCCGGTTTGCATCCGGCGTCAAAGCTTCTAGGTGTATCCGCCGAAGACGGAAATTTCCCCAGGAGCAATCATGACTGCGCGCGATCGGTATTCGAGGAAGCTGGAATGTTCGCAATGCGGCCACACCGGTTTTGCGGAAGTCTCCGAAAGCGACGAGAGACGCGCCGGCAACCGTGACTTCCGGATCGACGAGATGCCCGCTGGCTTTGCTGCGGAATTTCCGTCCCAGGACCCGAGCAAGTACATGGTCCGCTGCCAGTGCGGCCACAAGTTCCGTTTCGAGCAGAAGACGGCCTATCCGCCGGGCGGCGAGCCCCGCCGATAAGCGGGTCGCCTCAGGCGACCTTCACCCGCTCGGGCCCGTGGTCGGCCGGCGGGTTGACGATCTCGTCGATTTCGGCGCGCGGCACCGGCCTGCCGAAGAAATAGCCCTGGACCTGGACGCAGCCCTCCTCCCGCAGGAAGTTGACATGTTCGTCGGTCTCCACACCCTCGGCCAGGACCGGGATTTCGAGGCTCGAGGCGAGAATGAGCGTCGAACGCACGATCGCCGCCGACTGCGCGCTGGTCGCCACGCCGTCGACGAACTGGCGGTCGATCTTGATCTTGTCGAACGGAAACGCCAGCAGCATCGAGAGCGACGAGTATCCGGTCCCGTAATCGTCCATCGCGATCCTCACCCCGAGGCTCTTCAGGTGGCGTATCGCCTGCAGGGCGCGCTGGTGATCGGCGATGATCCCGGTCTCGGTGATTTCCAGCTCGAGGCGCGCCGGCTCCAGACCCGTTTCCTGCAGGATGGTCTGCACGAGGCCGGGGAAACGGTGGTCGGCAAGCTGCTGCGTTGCCACGTTGACGGCGATCGGTAGCGGATTTCGCCAGCTCGCAGCTTCCCGGCAGGCCTCCCGTAGCACCCACTCGCCGAGTTCAATGATGAAGCCGCTACTTTCGGCAATCGGAATGAATTCGGCCGGAGAGACGATGCCGCGCACCGGATGGTTCCACCGAAGCAGCGCCTCGAAGCCGATCACGGCGCCGGTGAACGTGTCGTTCTGGCGCTGGTAGTAGAGCTGGAACTCGCCCCGGCGCAGCCCGGCCCGCATGTCCATCGCCAGGACGTTACGCTCGCGCGCGGCACGATCCATCGAGGCGTCGTAGAAGCAGACGGAATTGGAGCCGGTTTCCTTGGCGCGATACATGGCGACATCGGCGCGCGCCGGCAGGTCGTCCACCGCGACCTCGTCGTCCAGTATCGCGACCCCGCCGCTCGTCCCGACATTGAGGGTGTTGCCGTTCCATTCGATCGGCTTGACGATCTCGGCCATCAGCCGGGCCGCCAGCCGCGAGGCATCGGCACGCACATAATAGCGGCGGGTCAGTGCGATGAATTCGTCGCCGCCGATCCGTGCGACGAACTCGCCGTCGCCTATCGCGGCCGCAAATCGGTCGCCGATCGCACGCAGGACCGCATCTCCGGCGAGATGGCCGTGCACGTCGTTGACCTCCTTGAAGCGGTCGAGATCGAAGGAGAGGATAGCGACGCCTGCTCCCGACCCGGCCGCATGGATCGCCGCGTTCGAGAGCTCCTCCCGGAAGGCGGCCCGGTTCGGAAGGCCGGTCAGCGGATCCTGAAGAGAAAGCTGGCGGTAGCGTTCCACCGCTTCGCGCATGGTGCTTGCGTCGATGAGGTAGCTCGCCGCCGCGAGCGCCAGGAGCACCATCATCAGGCTGAGCACTCCGAGCCCCAGCACGGCCGAAGACATGACGGACCGCGGCACCAGCAGGGCCTGGTCCGGGACAAGGTCGATAGCCGCCATGCCGATGAAATGGATGGATGCGACACACAGGATCAGCGCCGCGATCGAGCCGTAGCGGCAGAAGCGCGTGACCGGGCGGGCGGCCCGGTTCATCGCGACCGCGCAGAAGACCGCCCCGGTGACCAGCGACAGCACGACGTAGTCGAACCGCCAGGTGATCGCGCCCTGGACCTCGTATGCCGCCATCCCGAGATAGTGCATGGCGGCGATGCCGAGCCCGAGCACCACGCCGCCTGCCTCTACGAGAAGGGTCCGGCCCGCATAGGCCGATATTGCAAGTCCGAGCGTAAAGCTGCCGATCGACACCGCAAGCGACACAAGCGTCAGGCCGGGCTCGTAGCCGGCGATCCCGCCCGTCGTGTATCCGAGCATGGCGAGGAAGTGCGTCGCCCAGGTGCTTGCTCCGCCGATGAAGCCGGCGAGGAAGAGCCACACGCCCTTTTCCAGCCCCCGGCGGCGGATGACCCTTGAAAACAGGCGGATGGTGAGCGTCGCGCCCATGACAAGCACGAGGACGGACGCCGCGACGTAGCGGAGGTCATGTTCGACGAAAAGGCAGGAGAGAATGCGTGACATGTGACTGGCCCAAGGGGAATATCACGAGGCACTAACATCCCATTGGTGTCCTATCCGTTCGCGCGGATGGTAAAGAGATGACGAATGCCGGCCTCGCGCCGCTTCGCTTGCCATCCGGCGGGCTTTGTATTATAGCCCGCCCGTCCGCGTAGACACCCTTGGAGGCAACGCGGATGGAGCGCATCGCGAGGTGTCCTCCCAGTCTCTTCCATGCACAAGGTGCATTGTCGGACTCTCCAAATAACCTCGAAAGGACATGCCATGAGCCAGGAAACTTACGAGCTCAAGGCCGAGGCGCGCGAACGGGTAGGTAAGGGGTCCGCCCGTGAACTTCGCCGCAACGGTTTCATTCCTGCAGTCATCTATGGTGACAAGCAGCCCCCCGTTTCCATCGCACTGTCGACCAACGAAGTCACGAAGCGCATCCATGCCGGTGGTTTCATGACCACGATCGCGACGATCAATGTCGATGGCAAGAAGTACCAGGTCCTCCCGAAGGACTACCAGCTGGATCCCGTGCGCGACTTCACCATGCACGTCGACTTCCTGCGCGTGTCCAAGGACACCGCGGTCACCGTCGAAGTGCCGGTCCACTTCATCAACGAAGAAAAGTCCGGCATCAAGATCGGCGGCGTCCTGAACGTCGTTCGCCACACGGTCGAATTCAATTGCCCGGCCAATGCGATCCCGGAATTCATCACGGTTGACCTTGCCGGCCACAAGATCGGCGCCAGCCTTCACATCTCGCACGTCACCCTGCCGAAGGGCGTCAAGCCGGTCATCACCGACCGCGACTTCACGATCGCGACCATCGTCGCACCGGCAGGCGGCGTCGAGGAAGAACAGGCAGAAGGCGAAGCTTCCGAATAAGCTTCGGCACATTCCGACGAAGAACCCGCCCGCGTGGCGGGTTTTTTGTTTCCGCTTTCCGCCGCGATCGCCCCGCAAGGCGCCAAGGGAGGAAACCGGTTGACTTGCGGCCGCGTTCGGGTGGAGAAGGCGACAACCGCTGAACACGGGCTTATTGCACATGAAGATCATCGCAGGCCTCGGCAATCCCGGCCCCAGATATTCCGGCAACCGGCACAATATCGGCTTCATGGCCGTCGACGCCATCCAGCGCCTGCCCGGGTTTGCGCCCTGGTCGAAGAAGTTCAAGGCGGAGATCTCCGAAGGCGAACTGGCCGGCGAGAAGGTCCTGCTGATGAAGCCGATGACCTTCATGAACCTCTCCGGCGAAGCCGTGGGCGAGGCGATGCGCTTCTATAAGCTCGCGCCCGGCGATATCCTCGCCATCTACGACGAACTGGACCTTCTGCCCGGCAAGGCGCGCCTCAAGACCGGCGGCGGCCATGGCGGGCACAATGGCGTCAAGTCCCTCGACGCCCACTGCGGGCGCGAATACCGCCGCCTGCGCCTCGGGATCGGCCATCCGGGCGCCAAGGAACTCGTGCACAACCACGTGCTCGGCGATTTCGCCAAGTCCGACCGCACCTGGCTGGAGCCGCTTCTCGACGCGATTGCGGACAATGCCGCCATGCTGGTGAAGGGCGAGGACCCGCAGTTCCTGAACAAGCTCGCGCTGGCCGTCGGCGACAAGCCCTCCCCATCAGCCAAGCCCGCCAAGCCGGCCAGCGCTGATGCTTCCCCCGCCCCGAAGAAGCCGGCCCAGCAGTCGCACATCCACCAAGCGAGAAACCAGAAGACCACCGTGCCGGCGACCGGGCCGATGGCCGACATGCTGAAGAAGATGTTCGGGGCCAAGGGCGACTAGCTGGAACAATCCGGACGGGCATGCTTTTTCTCCGAAAGGAGACTTCAATGCTCGATTTCTCGGTCCTTCCGCTTCCGGCGCCCGTCCATGACAGCCTGGACAACGTGGTGCAGGGCTTCTTCGCCGATGCCGGTCCGCGCTTCGACTTCGCGACGCCCCCCGGCGAGCCTGCGCTCGTGCCTGCCGATTCCGTTTCCTGGCGGATCTTCAAGAACCAGGTGGCGCTCTTCATCGGAGGCGTGGCAGCCGTCCTGCTCGAACTGGGCGAGCCGAAGGTCCGTGACGGCGTCTGGCATCACACCACGTTCCGCACCGAACCTCTGAAGCGCCTGCAACGCACCGGCCTCGCCGCCATGGTGACGGTCTACGGCGCCAGGAGCCGGGCCGAAGCGATGATCGGCGGTGTCGTCCGCGCCCATGACCGGGTGACCGGCACCACCGCGGAAGGCGAAGCCTATCACGCCAACGATCCGGTCCTTCTCGACTGGGTGCAGGCGACGGCGGGCTTCGGCTTCATGGAGGCCTACCACCGCTACGTGCGCCCGCTGACGCAAGCCGAGCGCGACGACCTTTTCCGCGAAGCCGGACCGGCCGCGCGCCTCTACGGCGCCGTCGGATCGCCCGCGTCGGAGGACGATTGGAACCGGATGCTGGAGGGCATGCGCGATCGCATGACCCCCTCCCCGATCGTCTTCGAGTTCCTCGACATCATGAAGCGTGTCGACGCCCTGCCGCGCATCGCAAACCCGATGCAAGTCGCGCTGGTGAAGGCGGCCGTCGAAATCCTGCCGCCCTGGGTCCCGGCAAGGCTCGGCATCGATGCCGC
>JAEZHO010000064.1 GCA_023416545.1 Pseudomonadota bacterium | reverse complement strand
TCCAGCACGTCCGCTATCCTCGCAAGCGCATCCCGGTTCTCGGTGAGGATGAAGGGGACGGAAGTCTCCGGCCAGACGATGACGTCCGGACGCCTTTCTCCATCGGCTGGCGGCGCGGAGGACAGGGTCAGATGCTCCTCCAGGATCGCGGCCCGGTCGGAATTCTGGAGCTTGCGGGATTGGTCGAGGACCGGCTGTACGAGACGAACAATCGTCTGTGGCCCGGCGCCCGTGTCGGCGCCATCCATCACGGAAAGACGATAGGCACCGTAACCGAGATGCGCGCCCAGAAGCACGACGCCGCAGGCCAGTCCCGCAGCCAGTCCGCGCCGCGTACCGAAGAGAGCAGGCAGGGAAAAGACGAAGACGGCCAGCACCGTCACGCCGAACAATCCGATCACGGCGGCGGACTGCATCATGATCGGCGTCTGCATCGCCCCGTAGCCGATGGCATTCCAGGGAAATCCGGTCGCCACGAAGCTTCTCAGCCATTCGGCGATGCCGAACCCGAATGCGAGCGCCGCCAGACGTCCCGGCCCGTCGGACCAGAGCATGCCGGCAAGTACCGTCGCCAGCCCGAAGAAGATGGCAAGGACGGCCGGCAGCCCCAGCACCGCAAGCGGCAAGGCCCAGGCGAACTGGTCCGCCTCGACAAGCAGCGCATTTCCAAGCCACCACAGGCCCGCAAGGAAGTAGCCGAACCCAAAGGACCAGCCGAGGAGGAAGACGGAACGCTGGCGCGAGACCCAGCCCCTTTCAGGATGCGAAGCCTGCCCGTCCATCAGCCATACGAGCAGGGTGAAGGAGACGAAGAGAGCGGCGAATATCCCGAACGGGGGCAATGCGAGAGCGCCGACCGCGCCTGCGGCAAACGCCAGCACGAGACGGCGCATGCCCCAGAGAAGCATCACCCTGCCCGCCAGCCGCTCCATCCGCAATCCTTCCCCTACCCCGAATCAGGACCGCAGTGTTTCAAAAATAACGCCGCATGTCCCGTCACCGGTTCTAGGAGGCATTCCGAGCGCCCGATGACGCCTGGTCGGATGAAGCCTGGCCGGCTGCCGCCACCACACCTGCAGCAGGAGTAGCGAGGCCGGCATCCGCTTCCGTCGCGACGTCCGTCTCGCCCTTGATCTGCCGACGTCGGGTGGGCGCGCGCTTGCGCACGATGCGGACCCGCTTGATCCGCCGCGGGTCGGCCTCGAGAATGTGAAACTCGAAGCCCGGGAGAGCCTGCACCACCTCTCCCCGAACGGGGATTCGTCCGAGCGCGGAAAAGATCAGCCCGCCGAGCGTATCGACATCCTCCACACGGTCACGGATGTCGAAGTCGGGGCCGATGGCCTTTGCGATCTCCTCCAGTTCGATGCGGGCGTCGGCGACGAAGATGTCGTCGGCCGTGCGCGAGAACATGACTTCATCGTCGTCATGCTCGTCCTCGACGTCGCCGATGACCATCTCGACGATATCCTCGTGAGAGACGAGACCGTCGGTGCCGCCATATTCGTCGATGACCAGCGCCATCTGCGTTCGCGCCGCCTGCATGCTCTGTAGCAGGTCGGACGCGAGCATGGACGGCGGAACGAAGAGGATGTTGCGGATGAGACCGGCTTCGGCGACCGTCTTGCTGAGATCCACCCGTCCGAGATCGAAGGCGGGCTTCGGCGTGCGGGCGGGCTTTTCGGTCTTCTCGCTTGCAAGCGGCATGGGCTGGGCAGGAGCCGCACGCGGCACGGACCGCCGCTTGTTGCGCGCCTGCTTGGCAAGGTAGGAAAGGAGATCGCGAATGTGGACGAAGCCGCGGGGGTCATCCAGCGTATCGCAATAGACGGGCATTCGCGACCTGCCCGTTTCCTCGAAATGTATCATCAGGTCGCCGAGCGTGATCGTCATGTCGACCGCCTCGATGTCGGCTCGCGGTACCATGATGTCCTCGACGCGAACCTCGCGGAACCGGAGGATGTTGTGCAGCATGGCCCGTTCTTCGGGCGAGAAGGCGCTGCTGATTCCGGCGTCGGTCATCAGCGCGTCGGCGAGATCCTCCCGCAGGCGCTCGCCCTGGGCAGGCCGCACGAGCCGTAGCATCCGGCCCCAGAATGAGGCGTGGTTTCGGGGATGGTTCTCTCGTCGGTGCGGACTACTGTCCTCTTCCGAGGATGTGTCCGAACCGGATTTGCCCTCATGGGCGGCAATGGTCGATATGTCGTTCATCGTTCCAGTTCATCGATGGGGTCTTGTCCCGCATAGGGATCAGATAGGCCAAGCTTGGCCAAAATACGAGTCTCTGTCGCTTCCATCCGTTCGGCTTCGTCTTTTTCCATGTGATCATAGCCAAACAGGTGCAGAAATCCATGCACAAGCAGATGTGTCAAATGGGCATCGAAACTCTTTTCGAGTTCCGCGGCCTCTCTCTCTACCGTCTCCCGGGCGATCACAATGTCGCCGAGCATCGGGCCCGGCATCTTGCCGGGGGTGATCGGGAACGCCGGGAAGGAGAGAACGTTGGTGGGCTTGTCCTTGCCTCGCCACTCGGCATTGATGGCGCGGATATCTTCGTCGTCGGTAAAAACGATAGAAACTTCAACGGGATGATCGGGGAAAGGCTGACGCTCCGTCGCACCCAGGTAGTCGGCTGCGGTTGATAGAACCGTCCCGGCCTTCTCCGCCAACACTTCCTCGGACGCCCAGCCCGGATCTTC
>JAEZHO010000038.1 GCA_023416545.1 Pseudomonadota bacterium | reverse complement strand
GAGAGGGAGCCTGTGAACCTGATGTAGGTCTGCCGTCGGACGAAGCAAGGAATCAGGGCAGGGCATCATAGCCCGCGGCAAAGCCCGTGAGCTCGATCGGGATGCCGACGCGATCCTGGTCGACGGATTCCCGCAAGGCGAAGACCGCGCTCTTGCCGGCGCGCAGGATGCGCATCAGCTCGTCGTCGATCTCCACTTCCACGTAGCAGCCCTCGGAAAAGCAGCGGGTGAAGTAGGCGCGGCCGATATTGTTGTTGTCGACGTAGAGTTCCATGCCGTCCTTGAGCAGCACGCCGAGCGGCGCGAGGATGCGCAGGATCTTCGCCTTGCGGTCGGCGGTCTTCAGGACGACGACCGAGAGGCCGACTTCCGGCCGGTCCTCGGCGATGACGTTCTGCATCAGCGCGCATTGTTCGGCGGATGCGCCGGCCGGTCGGTCGCAGATGATCGACCAGGCGCCATGGTTCGAGCGCACCGCGCCCGGCGGCTGTCCCGACGGGGCGACGCGGTCCTGCGAGGAAGGCGGGGCTTCCGTGCCGGGCGCCGGAGCGGCAGGTTGCTGTGCCTGCGCGGAGAGCGCCGAGCCGGCAAGAACGGCAGCAAGACAAGCGGCGATGATCGGGGAGCGACCCATAAAACCCTCTGGAAAGCGAATCGGTGCGGCTATTCTTGGCGTCGCAGGCGCGAAATGAAAAGCCCTGACCTCATCCCAATCGAGTGAGGCGAAAATGGGACTTGTCCTGTGGAGAGGCAGGCCGGTCAATCGGGAATTCCACCGAAAAGCCGTTGGACTTCCGGCATTTGACAAAGCGCAAAAATGCCGCACGGCGTTTTCCCGGCAGATATTGCGGCGGCCGTCAAACTGTGATTGAAGCAGGTCCCATAGCCCTGGATTCTGCGTTTGAGGTTGATCCAGATCAAACGCTTGAGGAGAATTTGTGATGAACAGAGCTTTTGCGGTGATGACGGCGCTCATCTGTCTGCTCTTTGCTTCTGCCGGTTTTGCCGATCAGCCCACCCCCTGGCAGGTTGACCTGCAGACCCCCGCCACCCCGATCATGCAGGAAATCAAGTGGTTCAATAACTACACCCTGTGGTTCATTGTCCCGATTACCTTCCTTGTTCTCTTTCTCCTCGTGCTCGTCGTCGTGAAGTTCCGCGCCAGCGCCAATCCGGTGCCGTCGCGTACGAGCCACAACACGATGATCGAGATCGTCTGGACGATCGGACCGGTTCTCCTCCTCTTCCTGATCGCCATCCCGTCCTTCAATCTCCTCAATGCGCAGCTGACGATGCCGACCAACCCGGACCTGACCATCAAGGCGACCGGGACGCAGTGGCTCTGGAGCTACGAATACGAAGGTGGTGAAGAGCCGCTCGCGTTCGATTCCTATATCCTCAAGGACGAAGACCGCGCCGCCGCGGGCAAGGAAGACATTGCTGCCTATCCGCGCCTTCTCGCCGTCGACAACGAAATGGTCGTTCCGGTGAACAAGACCGTTCGCCTGCTGGTGACCGCGGCTCCGACGGACGTGATCCACGCCTTCGCCATGCCGGCCTTCGGTCTGAAGATCGACGCCGTCCCGGGCCGCCTCAACGAGACCTGGTTCCGTGCCGAGAAGGAAGGCATGTATTATGGTCAGTGCTCCGAGCTTTGCGGCAAGGACCACGCCTACATGCCGATCGGGATCCGCGTCGTGTCCGAGGACCAGTACAACACCTGGCTGGCCGCCGCTCAGCAGGACCTGAACGGCGCCAACCGCGCTCTGATGGCCGCAGTCGACAAGTCGGGCGACGACGTCCGCCTGGCGGCAACCGAATCCAAGTAACGAGGAGTGAGGACAATGGCTGGACCAACCGCTCACGACGACCAAGCACACGCCCGCACTGCCTCGCATGACGACGCACACGGACATCACGACCACAAGCCGGGCTTCTTCACCCGCTGGTTCCTGTCGACCAACCACAAGGACATCGGCACGCTCTACCTGATCTTCGCGATCATGGCGGGTATCGTCGGCGGCCTGCTGTCGGTCTTCATGCGCATGGAGCTGCAGGAACCCGGCATCCAGATCTTCCACGGCCTGGCCTCCATGGTCTACGGCTTCGAGGGTGAAGCTGCCCTCGACGGCGGCAAGCACATGTTCAACGTCTTCACGACGGCGCATGCACTGGTCATGATCTTCTTCATGGTCATGCCGGCCCTGATCGGCGGTTTCGCCAACTGGATGATCCCGATCATGATCGGGGCGCCGGACATGGCATTCCCCCGCCTCAACAACATTTCCTTCTGGCTGCTGCCGCCGGCATTCCTGCTGCTGATGCTTTCGCTCTTCGTCGAAGGTCCGGCCGGTGCATACGGCGCGGGTGGCGGCTGGACGCTCTATCCGCCGCTGGCGACTTCCGGCCATCCGGGCCCGGCCGTCGATCTTGCGATCTTCGCGCTGCACGTCACCGGCGTGTCCTCGATCCTCGGTGCGATCAACTTCATCACTACGATCCTGAACATGCGCGCACCCGGCATGACCATCCACAAGATGCCGCTCTTCGCCTGGTCCGTTCTCGTGACCGCGTTCCTGCTGCTTCTCTCGCTTCCGGTTCTCGCAGGCGGCATCACGATGCTCCTGACCGACCGTAACTTCGGCACCACCTTCTTCTCTCCGGAAGGCGGCGGCGACCCGATCCTCTACCAGCACCTGTTCTGGTTCTTCGGTCACCCGGAAGTCTACATCCTGATCCTGCCCGCCTTCGGCATCATCAGCCACATCGTGTCGACCTTCTCGCGCAAGCCGGTCTTCGGTTACCTCGGCATGGCCTATGCCATGGTCGCGATCGGTGCCGTGGGCTTCATCGTCTGGGCCCACCACATGTATACGGTCGGTCTGTCCCTCGATGCACAGCGCTACTTCGTCTTCGCCACCATGGTGATCGCGGTCCCGACGGGCATCAAGATCTTCTCCTGGATCGCGACCATGTGGGGTGGCTCGCTCACTTTCCGCACGCCGATGATCTGGGCGATCGGCTTCATCTTCCTCTTCACCGTCGGCGGCGTCACGGGCGTCCAGCTCGCCAATGCCGGCCTCGACCGCTCGCTGCACGACACCTACTACGTGGTTGCCCACTTCCACTACGTCCTGTCGCTCGGCGCCGTGTTCGGTATCTTCGCGGCGTGGTACTACTGGTTCCCGAAGATGAGCGGCTACATGTATTCCGAGACGCTGGGCAACCTGCACTTCTGGGTCATGTTCATCGGCGTGAACCTCGTCTTCTTCCCGCAGCACTTCCTGGGGCTGGCCGGCATGCCGCGCCGCTACATCGACTATCCGGATGCCTATGCGGGCTGGAACTGGGTCTCCTCGATCGGCTCCTACATCTCCTTCGTCGGCGTCATCATCTTCCTCTTCATGGTATGGGAAGCATTCGCCAAGAAGCGCGTAGCCGGCAACAACCCCTGGGGCGAAGGCGCAAGCACGCTCGAGTGGCAGCTGTCCTCGCCGCCGCCGTTCCACCAGTGGGAACAGCTGCCGAAGATCCGCTGATCCGCAAATGACGACATCAGGGCACCGCCTCCTGCGGTGCCCTGAACAATTACCAAACGGAACGAGACAATGACGGTAATCGATCACGATGCAGTTGGCGGCGAGGGGGGCATCGGCCTTTCCGAAGCCAATGCCCGGGATTTCTTCGAACTCCTGAAGCCGCGGGTGATGTCGCTCGTCGTCTTCACGGCGCTGGTTGGCCTCGTCGTCGCTCCGGGTGAAATCAATCCCTTTCTGGCGGTCATCTCGGTGCTCTGCATCGCGGTCGGCGCCGGCGCCTCGGGCGCGCTGAACATGTGGTACGACGCTGACATCGACGCCGTCATGTCGCGCACCGCCCGTCGCCCGATCCCCTCCGGCCGTATCGAGCCTCGCGAGGCGCTCGCCTTCGGCCTGACGCTTTCGGTATTCTCGGTGGTCATCCTGGGGCTTGCGGTCAACTGGGCCGCCGCGTCCCTCCTGGCCTTCACCATCTTCTTCTATGCCGTCGTCTACACGATGTGGCTGAAGCGCTCGACGCCACAGAACATCGTCATCGGCGGCGCCTCGGGTGCCTTCCCGCCGATGATCGGCTGGGCCTGCGTCACCGGCAGCGTTTCGCTCGACAGCATCCTGCTCTTCCTCGTCATCTTTCTCTGGACGCCCGCCCATTTCTGGGCACTCGCGCTCTTCAAGATGCGCGACTACGGCTCGGTCGGCATCCCGATGATGCCGAACGTCGCCGGCGAGCGTTCCACCAAGAACCAGATCGTCGTCTATGCGGTGCTGACGGCGGCCGTCGCGGTCGCCCCCTGGTTCACCGGACTGGCTAGCATCGGCTACGGCCTGTTTGCCGCCGCGCTCGGCGCGATCTTCATCTATTTTTCAGTTGCCGTCTGGCGCATGCCCGATGGTGACGAGAAGATGGTCGCTGCAAAGAAGATGTTCGCCTATTCGGTCTTTTATCTCTTCGCGATCTTCTCCGCGCTGCTCGCCGATCATTTCGCGGCCGGGCTGGTCAACCTGGCGGGAGGCGTCCAGTGATCGAGACAGTCAAGGTAACCGACAAGCAGAAGAAGTCGCGTCGCAACCGCAATATCGCGCTCGGCCTGGTCCTGGCCGGCCTGGTGGCGCTCTTCTATGTCATCACGATCGTCAAGATCGGCGGCGTCGGAGGTTGAGGAGCTGGACATGACGAAGGATACGGCACAACAGGGCAGGCGCGTCGGCAACGGCACGATCATGGCGATGTGCTTCGTCTTCGTCGGCGGCATGGTCGGCATGGCCTATGCCGCCGTTCCCCTCTACCAGCTCTTCTGCCAGGTGACCGGCTATAACGGCACCACCCAGCGGACCGAACAGTATTCCGAGGTCGTGCTCGACCAGTCCCTGCCGGTGACCTTCGACGCCAACACGTCGAACGGCCTCAACTGGGATTTCAAGGCCGCCAGGCGCATCGAGCCGAAGATCGGCGAAACCGTGCAGGTGACCTTCACCGCGACGAACCGTTCGTCCGAGCCGACCACCGGCACGGCGGTCTTCAACGTCACGCCGATGGAGGCGGGCGCCTACTTCAACAAGGTCGAGTGCTTCTGCTTCACGGAAACGACGCTCCAGCCGGGCGAGACCTTGGAAATGCCTGTGGTGTTCTTCGTCGACCCGGAGATCGTCAAGGCGGAGGAAACCAAGAACATCAAGACGATCACGCTGTCTTACACCTTCTATCCCTCGCAGCCGTCCAAGCCTGTTGCGGCGGCTCAGGAAAAGGGTAAGCCGGTCAATGGGCAACTTTGAGAGGATTCGCCGGTTCGCCGGCGAGGATGCAATGATCCGGGGATTCTGACATGGCCGAAGCGCATCAGAAAAATCACGACTACCACATCATCGACCCGAGCCCGTGGCCGCTTCTTGCGTCCATCGGCGCCTTCGTCATCACCTTCGGCGGCGTCGGCTACATGCGCTACCTGAAGGGTGCCGACCTCAACATCGTCGGCATCAACTGGGCGTCGCCGTGGCTGTTCTACATCGGCGTCGCGATCATCCTCTACACGATGATCGGCTGGTGGAGCGACACCATCAAGGAAGGCCGCGAAGGCAACCATACGCGCGTCGTGTCCCTGCACCTGCGTTACGGCATGATCATGTTCATCGCCTCCGAGGTGATGTTCTTCGTGGCGTGGTTCTGGGCATTCTTCGATGCGAGCCTCTTCCCGAACGAGGCGATCCAGGCGTCGCGCGTCGAGTTCACCGGTGGACAGTGGCCGCCGGCCGGCGTTGAGGTTCTCGATCCCTGGCACCTGCCGCTCTACAACACCGTCATCCTGCTCCTCTCCGGCACCTGCGTGACCTGGGCCCACCACGCCCTGCTTCACAACGACCGCAAGGGCGTGATCAACGGTCTCGCGCTCACCGTCGCGCTCGGCATCCTGTTCTCCTTCGTCCAGGCCTACGAATATGCGACCGCCCCCTTCGAGTTCTCCAACTCGATCTACGGCGCGACCTTCTTCATGGCGACCGGCTTCCACGGCTTCCACGTTCTGGTCGGCACCATCTTCCTGGCGGTCTGCCTGCTGCGCCTGCTGGCCGGCCATTTCACCCCGCAGAAGCATTTCGGCTTCGAGGCCGCGGCCTGGTACTGGCACTTCGTGGACGTGGTCTGGCTGTTCCTGTTCGCCTTCGTCTACGTCACCTTCGGTTGATCGAAGACCGCACAACCTCACTCGGCCAGCCGGCGCGGATCGATCCGAGCCGCGCCGGTCTGCTTTGCCGCTGCCCGAACTGCGGCCGCGGCAGGCTGTTCAGCGGCTTTCTCAGGGTGGTGGAGCGCTGCGAGGCCTGCGGCTACGACTTCACCCGCCTGAACACCGGCGACGGCGCGGCCGTCTTCGTGATGCAGATCGCCGGCGCGCCGGTCGTCTTCGGCGCCCTGTTCATCCAGATCGCCTGGGATCCGCCTATCTGGGCGATGGTCGCCGCGGCCCTCCCCCTTGTGGCCGGGCTGTCGCTGGGCCTGATGCGGCCCGGCAAGGGCGTGATGATCGCCCTGCAGATGCGGAACAAGGCAGGGCAGGCGCGCCATGGCGGTTGAGAGCAGAGGCCGGTTTCCCTGGGCCCTGACCATCGCCTCGGCGCTGGTCTTCGCCCTCCTGATCACGCTCGGGGCGTGGCAGGTGCAGCGCCTGCAGTGGAAGCAGGGGCTGATCGCCCGAGCCGAGGCGGCCGCGCAGCAGCCTCCGGTCCCGATCATGGATGCATTCCGGCCCAGCGAGGAGTTCCGCAGGGTCGTCGTGGACTGCCCCGGCCTGGCCACCGCACCGTTTGTCGAGCTTCAGACTATCGAGAATGGTCGCCCGGGCGTGCGCCTCATCTCGGCCTGTCCGTTGCCGACCGAGCCGTTCGTGGCGCTGGTCGACCGGGGCTTCGTAGCCGATGCGATTTCAGCACGCCCGCCCGTGCGCCCCTCCCAGGAGCCGGTTCGCATCGTCGCCCAGTTGCGCAATCCGCCCGAGCGGTCCGCTCTGGCCCTTCCGGCCGAGGGAAACCGCTTCTTCTGGCGAGACTTCGGAGGGATGTCGGAAGCGCTCGGGGTCGGGACGTGGGCGGCGCGGCCGATGCTGTTTGCCCTGACGTCGTCCAATCCGGAATGGCTGGCGCTGGAGCCCTCGGCTCCGCCCGCCGCCTTCTCGAACAACCACCTCGGCTACGCCATCACCTGGTTCGGCCTCGCCCTGGCCCTCGCCGGGGTCTACGTCGCCCTGCTGCGTCGCAAGCTGCGCGACACACCGAAGAGCCTGTCCTGACCATTTCCCTCCACACCCTGCCCAATGGCGTCCGCGTCGTCTGCGACCCCATGCCGGGGCTGCGCACCCTGGCCCTTACCGTCGCCGTGCGCGGCGGCGCCAAGTGGGAAGACGAGGGTCGCTCCGGCTGGTCGCACTGTCTCGAACATCTGGTGTTCAAGGGCGCAGGCGACATGGACGCGCGCGAGATCGTCGAGCGCATCGAGGCCCAGGGCGGCTCCCTGAACGCCGCCACCGGCTATGAGCGCACCAGCTTCGAGGTGCGCGGCCTTGAGGGCTCCCTTGCCGTCTCCATGCAGGTCCTGTCCGATCTGGTCTTCCGTCCCGCCCTCGAACCGGCCGAGATCGAGCGCGAGAAGGACGTCGTGGCCCAGGAGATCGCCTAGGCCTTCGACACGCCCGACGACCTCGTCTTCGAAATGGCCCAGACCCGGGCCTACGAGGGCCAGCCGCTGGGCCGTCCAATCCTTGGCTCGGTCGATAGCCTGAGGCCGATCACCCGCGACTCGATCGGCGACTGGCGGGCGAGGCTCTATTCGCCCGACCGCATGGTCGTGGCCGCCTCCGGCGCGGTCGACGAGGCCGAGCTGCTGGAGCTGACGTCGCGCTGGTTCGGCGAGGAGTCCGCCGCGCCGGCGGAGACCCCGGACGCGCCGCGCTTCACCGGCGGCGAGGCGACCCTGACCCGCCGCATCGAACAGGCCAATCTGGTCTTCCTGTTGCCGGCCGCTTCGGCGGTCGATCCGACCTACCCGGCGGCGCGGCTGATGACCGAAATTCTCGGCGGCGGAATGGCCTCCCGCCTGTTCCAGAGCGCCCGCGAGGAGCGCGGCCTGGCCTACGC